>CAYUEJ010000420.1:0-1503 GCA_964442565.1 uncultured Candidatus Epulonipiscium sp. | reverse complement strand
ATAAATCGCATTTATTTATCCCTTCGTTCATATTACAAAATGAGCTACAGGCTTCACGCTGGATCCATATCTTGGTGTTTGTCTCCTGGACTAGATTACTTGGTTTGTAATCTTTAGGTAAAACATTTTGTTTATTCACAAGTAATATTTCCATCATATATACCCCCCAAAAGGACTTATCTGCCACACTACCACCAACAAGGAAGATAAAACTTTCCTATCATAAAACAAAAAAACACCTCTATCCCAATAGGGACGAGGCTTCTCGTGGTACCACCCTAGTTATACTTAGGGCTATAGCCTAGGTATCACTTGAATATTCTTAACGTGAATGACGCGTTCACCCATACTTATGTTCAAGGTGACTACTCCAAGACTGCTTCAACAAATAGGTGCTAGAAGGTTCCCATCATCCCTTCCTTTCTGTAAGCCCTTACCTGCATACTACTTCTTTTCATCGTATTTATGTTTGTGGTATATATATATGATTATCATACTTTGTCCTATGACAATACAAATTTACTTTAATCTATATGAATTATACGGAATCTGATGAACTTTGTCAACATGGTTTATTTAAGATGGTCCTTCAAATCGATAATTTTACTATCCATGACAAGTGTTTTTACACCTATATTATTGACAGATACTTGTAAATCATCTAACTTGTTATCAACATCCCCCAATTTATCACTTACCTGGCTACGGTTATCATAAAGACCCCTTATCTTATCTGTAATGTCAGCTTCTATTTTTGCCTCTAACTTAATAATTGCCTTGCTATTGTCCGCAATTTCTTCCCTTACCTCTTTAAAACCTTGATTCATATCATGTTTCATGCCTTGCATATCATGTTTCATGCCTTGCATATCATCTTTCATGCCCTGCATATCATCTTTCATGTCTTGCATATCACTATACATTTTTGTCATTAAATCAAATAACTTATCATTATCCACTTAACCACTCCTTAGATGTCATTATACCCATATTTGCACATTTATATAATAACACGTTTAAGCTAATAAGTTAAGTGCCTGGTATGAACTTATAAAAATTTCTTTTTAGTTCTAAGAAGTATTCTAAATCCTTTAGTATCATAAAAAGAATCGCCCTGTTTTCAAATTCTTCCCTTGTTGTAGGTAGTTTTTCTTTCTTAAAAAACTCATCTAATTCTTCTAATTCTTTTAGTAATTCAAGAACATCATTCTTCTCGTGAAAATCATCGGCAACCCTCATCATGTACTTGGATATAACATGCCCTTGTGGAAGAATTTCGTGAATATGATTAATATTTTTCATCATATCTTTTAGAACTGCTGTTTGTAGCTTACGCATCTCCAGGTATGAAATTAAATATTTTGTATCACTTAAAAGTCTATTATCTGCATCTTGATAAGCTTTTTTAAGCAGGACTTCTAAGTGCTGATCCAGATCCTCAAAGTTTAGGATTGTAAATTCTGTCACCTTCCCATCACCCTTACTTTGTAATAGGGTAGACAT
>CAYUEJ010000419.1:0-1507 GCA_964442565.1 uncultured Candidatus Epulonipiscium sp. | reverse complement strand
CTCTAGTATTTCATCTCTCTCTAACTTTCTAATTTTAGCTCTAGCCCCATTATGACTTGTAATATATGTTGGATCACCTGATATAATATATCCTACGATTTGATTAATCGGATTATACCCTTTTTCCTTGAGTGCTATATATACATCATCTAATATACTTTTTGTAGTATTCTTCTCTATATTCCCCATATCAAAATGCATTGTTTCATTCATATTCTTTATGTTGTCCATGTTATCACTCTCCAACTAGTTTATTATCCGTTCTCTGTTACATCTATCATAGTATATTATCGCAAATCTTGCAATTAAAACATTTTATTATTTGAATTATTTCACTATATCACCATATAGCACACCATTTTCAATGGATTTTATTTGAATTTTCTCTAGTCTATTCATTAAATCTTCTTTGGACTTGCATCTTATTTTCATGTAATTACTTGTATGACCCTCATAAATATCTTCTTGCTCACCATGTTCAAATAGAACTGTTACAGTTTTACCTAGGTAAGAGTCCATTATTTCTTTTTTAACCTTGTTAGATACTGCTGTTAATTCCTTGACCCTTTTTTCTTTAATCTGGGGGTCAATCTGCTTATCCATAGTAGCAGCTGGAGTTCCTGTTCTTGCAGAATAAGGGAAAATATGAATATCTGCGAAGCGTATATCCTTAATAAACCCTATAGTTTCATAAAACTCGTCTTCTGTTTCACCTGGAAATCCTACTATAATATCCGTTGTAAACTCAACATCTTCAAATCTCTTTCTTAAAACCCTTACAGCCCCCTTATACTGGTCTGCGCTATATTTACGTTTCATCCTCTTAAGGACCGTGTCACTTCCGCTTTGCAGTGATAGGTGGAAGTGGTGACACACTTTAGGAAGGGTGGCTATTACCTCTACAAATTCCTCTGTTACAACGTTGGGTTCTATTGAGCTTAGGCGAATGCGCTCTATACCTTCTACATGGTGCACAGCCTTAATTATCTCTAATAGGTTGGTATCCTTTAGGTCCTTACCATATGATGCAACATGAATTCCTGTTAGGACCATCTCTTTGAAGCCTTCTTTTGCTAGCTTTTTAACTTCACTTATTATATTGTCTGGCTTTCTACTACGTATATTTCCCCTAACATAAGGAATTATGCAATAAGAACAATAATTATTGCAGCCTTCTTGAATTTTAAGGTATGCCCTTGTTCTTTTGCTCATATTATTAATCTTAAGCTCTTCAAATTCATGAACCTGCATGATATCTTCAACAAAGTTCATTGGTATTCCATTTGCCCTGTATTCTTCTACTGCATCAAGAATGTGTATGCGCCCATTAGTCCCAATTACTAAATCTACTTCTTCTATAGCCTCGATTTCTTCTTTGGCAGCCTGTGCGTAGCAACCGATAACAGCAACTATAGCATCGGGATTTATTTTCTTTGTACGTCTAATCATTTGCCTTGATTTTCTATCACTCATATGTGTAACTGTACAAGTATTAATAATATATACA
>CAYUEJ010000418.1:0-1510 GCA_964442565.1 uncultured Candidatus Epulonipiscium sp. | reverse complement strand
TAATTTTTCATTAGAAAACCTATACAAGAGTAGTCCAAAGGTACTTAAATCTATTAAGGATGGGTACATTGGAAGTAAGTTTAATAAAAAAGATGACTGCATAATAGGATGTCAGGGGGTCCCAGGTGCCTTTAGCGAAGAGGCACTTTCAGAGTACTTTAAAGATGGGATATATGAAACTATATATTCTTCAACCTTTGAAGATGTCCTTAAGAACCTTCAGGATGATAAAATCGACTATGGTATTTTACCAATCGAAAATTCATCCGCCGGCTCTATAGTAGAAGTCTACGACCTTATTAGGAAATATAACTGCTATATAGTAGGGGAAAAAATACTTTCGGTAAAGCATAACTTGTTAGCACTACCTGGGACTAAAATAGAAGATATAAAAAAAGTATACTCACATCCCCAGGGATTTAGCCAAAGTAGCCAGTTTTTATCTAATTACCCAGACTGGCTGCAAATCCCTTACTACAATACAGCAATCAGCGCTAAATATGTAAAAGATTCTAAGGAAAAACATAGGGCAGCTATTGCTAGCACAAGGGCGGCTAAAATCTACGATTTAGAGGTTATAGCAGAAGATATAAACTATAATGTTCATAATTATACGAGATTTATTATAGTAAGCAAGGATATGACCTTTAGTGATGAAGCGGATAAGGTAAGTGTTATATTTAGTGTAGCCCACGAAAGCGGCTCCCTATATCACGCCCTAGCTCACTTTTATTATAACGGCATTAGCTTACTTAAGATTGAATCAAGGCCAATACACGATAGATCCTGGGAGTACTTTTTCTTTGTAGACCTTAAAGGTAACCTACAAGATGCTAATCTCTTAATAGCACTAGGAAGAATATTAGATCAAAGCTCATACTTTGAATTGTTGGGTAATTATAAGGCGGATATGCAAGAAAAGGCAAACTAAAAATAGTTTGCCTTTTAACTTATTAAAATGTAGGTTTAGAAATCGAATCTTTTAAGATTGTCTCTTTTAAATTTCCATTCAGGGGTAGGGTATTCCTCATCTGTATGAAGAAGGTACCAGGGACTTATATTATCTATCTCCCTATTAATTAAAATTTGTGTTTGTTGTGCCGGCATATAACTTTGTGCCAGCATAAACACTTTTTCACCAGTTAAGATGTTTTGGGCCATATCAACTACAAGAACTGCATGACCAGGACTACCACCTTGGATGAACACATCGCCAATTTGCATATCATCTACACTTACAGGCGTAAGCTCTTTATCAAGTGAAAGAGTGCCCGCGTAAGCAAAGACCATATCCATATATTTTCTAAAACTTTCATAGCTAGTAGAGTAATCAGTCTTTTTTACCCAGTTAGTGCTGTTTTCACCGACACTAATTCTATACCCATCTACCCATTTTGGATAATCCGCTAAAAAACCATTTACAAAATTAAATCTAATTTTATCATACTCCTGGGTATTATTGTGATGCTCAGCCCATAGAAGCATAATGGCATCAGCACACTGGTGTAGA
>CAYUEJ010000417.1:1352-1561 GCA_964442565.1 uncultured Candidatus Epulonipiscium sp. | reverse complement strand
GGGTAGATTTAGAAAAACACATGAGGGAAAGTAATATCCCCTTATTTACCCTAGAGAGCCAAAGCCCTATTAAGGACAGTGACTTTGTTGGCTTTACCCTTCAGTATGAGATGAGCTATACAAACATCTTAAACATGCTAGACCTTGGGGGTATACCTATTTATAGCTGTGATAGGACTGAAGATGATCCTATTGTAATAGCAGGTGGC
>CAYUEJ010000417.1:0-1342 GCA_964442565.1 uncultured Candidatus Epulonipiscium sp. | reverse complement strand
TTCGATTTTTTCTATATTGGAGAAGGAGAGGTCCAGTACGATACTATTTTTGATTTATATAAGCAGCACAAGGCAGCAGGAGGGAAAAGGGCTGACTTTATTGAGAAGATGCTAGAGGTAGATGGGATATATGTTCCAAAGTATTATGATGTTACCTACAATGAAGATGATACAATAAAATGCTTTGAACCTAATCATCCCAAAGCAAAAGCAAAAATAAGAAAACAAATAGTAACTAATATGGATGAGAGTTACTACCCAGATAGACAGGTAATGCCGTGGATTCAAGCAGTGCATGATAGGGTAACCTTAGAGATGTTTAGAGGTTGCTTAAGAGGTTGCCGTTTTTGCCAGGCCGGCATTGTCTATAGACCAGTTAGGGAAAAATCTAAGGATACGCTTTTATCATATGCAAAGAACTTATTAGATAACACAGGATATAATGAGATTTCCCTATCATCATTAAGCACAAGTGACTACTCGGAGCTTCCGGAATTTATGAACGAATTACTAGATATGTGTAATGATCAAATGGTTAACGTTGCCCTTCCATCACTTAGAATAGACAAGGTATCCGTTGATTTAATGCAAAAGGTGCAGGAAGTTAGAAAAAGCAGCCTAACCTTTGCACCAGAGGCTGGGACACAAAGAATGAGAGATGTTATTAATAAAAACCTAAGCGAAGAGGATATTATAAACGGTTCAAGGTTAGCATTTGATGCGGGTTGGAATAGGGTCAAGCTGTATTTCATGACAGGCCTCCCAACTGAAACAGATGAGGATATCGAAGGGATTGCAAAACTTGCAGAGAAAATCGTAGAGACATTTTTTGAGATACCAAAGCCAGAAAGGCCTGGTTCTATTATGCTTGTCTTAAGTACTGCCTGTTTTGTGCCTAAGGCTTTTACACCCTTTCAGTGGTGCAGGCAGGACACCTATGAGGAGTTTATAGCTAAGCATAATAAACTTAGAAACACTATTAAGCGCAGGCAAATACAATTTAATCACCACGACTCAAAAACAAGTGTTATAGAGGCAGTTATTGCAAGGGGCGATAGAAGGGTAGCTAGGGGAATCTATGCTGCATACAAAAAGGGATGTACCTACGATAGCTGGACAGAGTTTTTTAAGTTTGAAAGCTGGATGGAAGCCTTTGAAGAAGCTAATATTGATGCGGAATTCTATGCGCATAGGGTAAGAGATTATGATGAAGTTTTGCCATGGGATCATATTGATATTGGGGTTACTAAAGAATTCTTAATAACAGAAAGTAAAAAAGCCATAGAGGAACAGACAACACCACATTGCCGTGAAAAGTGTTCTGCCTGTGGTGCGGCAGCTT
>CAYUEJ010000416.1:0-1562 GCA_964442565.1 uncultured Candidatus Epulonipiscium sp. | reverse complement strand
TATTATACCTAAGGCAACTGGCATCCATGTACAATCCTAATAAATATGAAGCCCTTAAAGATATATTAGATTCCACTAACGATAGGGTCGTTATATTTTATAACTTTAAAAGGGAGATTGAAAGCATTAAAATCCTATGTGAAAACCTGGAGAAGCCAATCTCCTATATCAATGGTGATGGCACGGATTTAAATAATTATGATGAATTAGATAATACAGTAACCCTAGTCCAGTACCAAGCAGGAGCAACGGGTGTTAACTTACAACTAGCCAACAAAATCATTTATTATAGCTTGCCACTTTCAGCAGAATTATATATGCAGTCCATGAAGCGTATACACCGTATTGGCCAGAGTAGGACTTGTTTTTACTACTATCTTATTACAGAGAAATCGGTAGAGGATCATATCCTAAAAGTCTTAAAAGAAAGGCAGGACTTCACACTTGAGTTATTTGAAGGGGGTGATTGATTGACAGAAAAGGAGTTCCAAAAGAAAGTAACAAAGTATTTAAACACATTACCCAATACATGGTTCTTTAAGGTCTGGGGAGGTGGGTTTCAAAGGGCAGGGATTCCAGATTTAATCTGCTGTATCAATGGAATACTTATAGCCATAGAGCTTAAGGCAGATGGTGGGAAGCCAACCGCACTACAAGTATTTAATATTAAACAAATAAACGCATCAGGTGGGATAGGAGTAGTTCTTTATCCTAAAGACTTCACGGATTTTAAAAAATTAATAGAGGAGGTGTCGGGTTGCAATTTAGTCACAGCCGAGTTGAATGCTATGAAAAGTGCAAGTACCAATTTGAACTTAGGTACCTGCAAAGATTAAGAACGATTTATGCTCCATCAGCAAATAGTCCACTCATAGTAGGAAGTGCCATGCATTTAGCTTTAGAAAAAGATATACAGGCTATGGAGCAGTATTATTACAAGCAGTACCCAGTCATTACAGATAACCATATTAATGAAATGATCCGCTTATCAGAAATGGCTCTAAAGGCACAAATTGTTATGGAAACATTAGTAGATGGTAGGGATACAACCATTGAATATGAAATTAATCTCCCAAGCTTTAGGGGATTCGTAGACCTCATGGCCCATAACAAAGATGGCACAGTGGATGTTTATGATTTTAAATACAGTAACAATGTTGATAGGTATTTAGAATCCAAGCAGCTTCACCTATACAAATACTTCCTGGAGCAGGAGGGTTTTGTCGTAGATAAGTTAGGATTTATATTTATTCAAAAGACCCAAATTAGGCAAAAGAAAACTGAGGACTTATACCAGTTTAGAAAACGCTTATATGAAACACTAAGGGGTATGAAAGTTACAACTGTAACACTTGACTATGATCAATCGAAGGTAGATGCCTTCTTTGATAGCTGTACCAACATTAAGAATGAAACTAATTATGAAAAAGCACCTAGTAACTTATGTCCTTGGTGCGAGTATCAACAATATTGTGAAGAGGAGAATGATTATATGTTATTACCTAAAAATGTTAGACGAGAAAGAAAAATTGATATTAATCCAGATATGTGGGTGTATGCAG
>CAYUEJ010000415.1:765-1564 GCA_964442565.1 uncultured Candidatus Epulonipiscium sp. | reverse complement strand
ACAAGGGCAATTGAATATGCAAAATAGGAATAGGGTGCACATAGCTGCACCCTATTCCTATTTTCTAGGCAAAATCTAATAATTATGTGCCAGATATTTTACATTAAATATGAATTAGATTCATTAATCGCTTGCAATTAACTGACAAGTGAATTATAATATTACAAGGCACCAAATAAATTAATGAAACTAAAGGAGTTACTATGAAAATATCAAAAATGGCATTAGAAATCACACCATCATCGACTTTAGCTATTACAGCTAAGGCAAACGCAATGAAAGCAGAAGGATTAGATGTTATAGGTTTTGGTGCAGGGGAACCAGATTTAGATACACCGGACCATATTAAGGAAGCTGCCATTAAGGCTATTAATGAAGGATTTACAAAATATACACCAGTTCCAGGTATCCTACCTTTAAGGAAGGCTATTTGTGAAAAACTATACAAAGACAACAATGTTACCTATGAGCCAGCACAAATTGTTGTTAATAATGGTGCGAAGCACTCATTAACTAATGCATTTATGGCAATACTTGACCCTGGGGAAGAAGTAATTATTTCATCTCCATACTGGCTGAGTTACCCACAAATGGTAAAAATGGCTCATGGAGTACCGGTAATCGTTGAAACTCAAAAGGAAAACTCATACAAACTTACGCCATCAGAGTTTGAAGATGCAATTACAGATAAAACTAAGGCTATTATCATTAACTCACCATCTAACCCAACAGGTGTTGTATACACTAAAGAGGAACTAGAAGAGTTAGAACTCTCAATGCAATTTAAAACTGCAAGCAA
>CAYUEJ010000415.1:0-755 GCA_964442565.1 uncultured Candidatus Epulonipiscium sp. | reverse complement strand
AACATGACCTTTATATTATTAGTGATGAAATTTATGAATATCTTATATATGATGGCGCCGAGCATGTTACAATGGCATCCTTTGGCAAAGAATTTTATGACCGTACTATTATAATTAATGGTCTTTCAAAAAGCTACTCAATGACAGGTTGGAGAATTGGGTATGTAGCAGCACCACTTAATGTTGCAAATGCAATTAGCAACATCCAATCACACGCAACCTCAAACCCTAACTCAATTGCCCAAAAAGCATCTTTAGCAGCTCTTAATGGTGATAGAACATTTATAAATGATATGAGGGAAATATTCTCAAAGCGCCGTGATTATATGTGTGAACGCTTAAATAAAATTAAAGGCTTTGACGTTGTTAGGCCTCAAGGCGCCTTTTACTGTTTTATAAATGTAGAAGACTTATACGGCAAAAAATACAAGGAAAAAGAAATTAACTCTGCTCAGGATCTAGCAGACGTACTTTTAGAGGCTGTTAATGTAGTTGTTGTACCATGTGAAGATTTTGGTACACCAGAGTGTATTAGGCTTGCATATGCTATATCAATGGAAGATATTGAAAAAGGACTTGACCGTATAGAATCCTGTGTAAATAAACTAACTAATTAATATATTTTAAAATATTTTTCAATATTCACTTTACAAAAGCAAAAACATAATATATACTAATAAGTATTAATAAAAAAATTAATAAATAAAAATCAGTGATTGAAAATAGTAGTTTTATAAGCATGTCACAGCGAGCCA
>CAYUEJ010000414.1:0-1568 GCA_964442565.1 uncultured Candidatus Epulonipiscium sp. | reverse complement strand
GACTAAATAGCACAGCTTCAATTTCAGTGCTTGTTTTATTAGTAGGTACAAATGACTTCTTAACATCACCTAGTCCTTCAATTCCTAAAGTTTTATATCTTTTCAACCAACGATAATAAAGAGTTCTTGAAATATTATACTTTCTACAAGTCTGGCTTACGCCATTTATTTGCCCTTCAGATATTATATTAAACCTAAAATTTCTTTGCATAATAATCACCATTATTTGAGAATTTAATATTAATGTGGAAGTAATAACTACCTTATATGGTACCATTCTCTAGGGAGTATTTCAATGGTTAAAGTAATTTAGAAAAATAAATTACTTTATCAATATGTTTACACATTAACTGAAAGTATAGACATGAGTTGTAATATTATTGCGATAATTCAATGAATCCTAAGATGTAAACACATTGCCAAAGCTATTGCACAATAACTTCGGATAAATACCTATGTTGTTTATACATATTGCTGGGGATATAATATAGGTGATGAATTAAGGTTGTAAATATAGTGGGTAAGTCCATAAAAAAAGGGGGAAGTTTTATGCAAAAGGAAAAGGTACTTGATTTGGCAAATAAGATTGCAAGAACCAAGCGTGGTTCAAAAAATGGAATTACAGTAACGGATCCAGAATATAAGATTTTGGAGCCATTTATTACAGAAGAAATGGCTGAAGTTGCACTGTGTTTAGAGATGAAAGAGTTTAGTACAGCTGAAGAAGTCGCATCAAGATGTGGAAAGCCGCTAGATAGGGTCAATAAATTATTACATGAGATGGCATGGATAGGTGCAATTTTTTTAGACAAAGTAGGTAATGAGGATCGATTTTGTTTGGAAATATATGTGCCAGGAATCATGGAAGCAATGGCAAATAATCTTGAGCTTATAGAGAAGTATCCTATTATTGGGGAATGTTTTGAAGAATATACTAGAAAAAGGGGGGCTATGTTAGCAGGTAATGTACCTATTGGTTTAGGCTTAATGCGTGTAATCCCGGTGGAAACAGCTATAGACGGACAATCTAGAAGGGCATCCTTTGAGGAGGTTTCTACATATATTAATGAAAATGAGGATATTTCTGTATCAAACTGTTCTTGCAGGAATAGTAGAAGGGCTATGGGGGAAGGGTGCGGGCACTTAGCGGAAGAGATGTGTATTCAGTTAGGCCATGCGGCAAGGTATTATATTAGAACTGGAAGAGGCAGGAGAATTACCAAAGAAGAAGCACTTGAGATTCTTAAAAAAGGGGAAAGAGATGGCCTAATTCATCAAATACCAAATACAGATGGACCGGGCAAAACTCATGCAATATGTAACTGTTGTGGGTGTTCATGTTTTTCATTAAGAACAGGTTCTATGTATAATAACTATGATGTAATCCGTTCAAATTATGTATCAAAAATAGATGAAGACAAATGCGTTGGATGTGGTCAGTGCGTAGAAAACTGCCAAGTAAATGCCATAAGACTAGGTCAAAATCTTTGTTCAAAAGAACCGCCGACACCCAAGCCAAAGAAAGAAATACCCTATGATACAGAATGGACGGAAGATAAGTATAACTA
>CAYUEJ010000413.1:0-1568 GCA_964442565.1 uncultured Candidatus Epulonipiscium sp. | reverse complement strand
TTTTAGGAGAGCAGTTTACGACTAAGACCCTGATAGCAGGATTACTAATTACAGCAGGCACATTTATAATGATATGGCAGTAGGAATCTTCCTACTGTTTTTAATATTTCTAGTCTTTTAATGTTGTAATTACTATTATAATGTATAATATAGGTATAAGACACCAAACAGGAAAATGGAGGAGATATTATGATTAAGTTCAAAAGCATAAGGACAGCACTGCTAAGCATCGTTTTATCCTTGGTTATCGCAGGAATGCTTACAATTTCACTACTAGGTTATTTTTATTCAAAGTCTATTATTAATGATGAAATCGCCCAAAAGATGAATCACCAATCGGCATACATTAAAGAGGGGATAGATAAGCGGCTTTTTAAGCATGATCAGTTACTTATTACAATTGCAAAATCTGTTGAGGCTTTTATAGATAGTGATGATGAGGGGGCTTATAAAACACTAATTGAAAAAGCCTTACAAACAAATGAAGACACATATGGTACTGGCATATGGTTTGAGCCCTATGAGTTCTCACCGGGAGCAAAATATTTCGGACCCTATGCTTATAAGGACGATGGCAAAGTGTCAATAACCATGGATTATAGCAATGAGTCATACGATTACCTAAGCTATGACTGGTATACAAAGGCAGAGGGTAATAAAGAGTCTTCTACGTGGAGTGATCCATATTACGATGAAACATCGGATATTACCATGATAACTACATCCTATCCATTTAGTAATAAAAACAATCAATTTGCTGGGGTTATTTCGGCGGACATTAATCTAAGTAGTATCCAGGATATTATCAGTGAGGCAAAGGTTGGGGAAACGGGATATGCATTCTTACTAAACAGTGATGGGGTCTACCTTTCAGATATAGATGAAAGTAAGATAATGAATATGAATATCTCTAATGACCCCAATACTAGTTTAGCAGAGCTTGGTGCAAAGATTATTGAAACCCGGGAGGGATATGGTACTTACCTAGAAGATGATGGGAAACATCAGGTGTATTACTCAGTAATTCCGAAGACAGACTGGATTATTGGACTTACAATATCTGAAAAAGAGCTTTACTCATCATTGAATGCCTTGTTAAGAAGCACATTGCTTACTCTTATAGTTAGTTTAATAGTTGTAAGTATAGGGGTCGTATTATATACAAATGTTTTAAGTAAAAATATAGCAAGACTAAGAGTAGTTGCAGAATCCCTTGCCCATGGTGATTTTACGGTTATTTCAAATATTAATACAGACGATGAAATGGGAGTTTTATCGAGATCCTTTAATAATATGATTGATAATATAAAAAGTTTGTTAGCTGAGGTAATAGATGTTAGTAATGAGGTTGCAGGCTCTGCTACTAACCTAGCAGCCACGTCAGAGCAGGTATCAGCATCATCAGATGAAGTTGCAAGGGCGGTGGAGGAGATAGCTAAGGGGGCCGAGGAGCAGGCTAGGGATGCTGAAAATGGTGTTGCTATAGCATTAGCACTAGACCAAAACTTGAGAGTTTAAAAAGCAATAGTAATATTATGTACGATAATGCAAATTCGGCTAATGATGCA
>CAYUEJ010000412.1:0-1576 GCA_964442565.1 uncultured Candidatus Epulonipiscium sp. | reverse complement strand
AAGGTATGAGCTTCAACCCAAAACCGGTGTTAAGGTAAGTAAAATTGTAAATTTAGCAGATGATATTGCCCTTAATCTAGCAGCAACAGGAATAAGGATTGAAGCCCCAATTCCTGGTAAATCAGCAGTTGGTATAGAGGTTCCTAATGCAGACTCATCCCTTGTAAACCTTAGGGAAGTTATTGACCAAAAGCTATTTAAGCACTTTCCGTCAAAATTAGCCTTTGCCCTAGGTAAGGATATTGGTGGCAAATCCATAATCACAGATATAAGTAAGATGCCCCACCTTTTAATAGCAGGCGCCACAGGCTCAGGGAAAAGCGTTTGTATAAATACACTAATTATTAGTATTTTATATAAGGCCCATCCAAGTGAAGTTAAACTTATTATGATAGACCCTAAGGTGGTAGAGTTAAACGTATACAATGGAATTCCACACCTACTTATTCCAGTTGTTACAGACCCTAAAAAGGCATCGAGTGCTCTCCATTGGGCAGTTACTGAGATGAATAAAAGGTATAAATCGTTTGCAGATAACAATGTTAGGGATATTAGTGGATATAACTCTAAAATTGAAGCAGGGGAGTTAATTGATGAAGATGGAGTAGTGCCGGATAAGATGCCCCATATAGTAATAATTATAGATGAGCTGGCAGACCTTATGATGAGCTCGGCTAGAGAAGTTGAAGATGCTATAGCCCGCCTAGCCCAAATGGCCAGGGCAGCAGGAATGCATCTGGTTATTGCAACCCAAAGACCTTCAGTAGATGTTATAACAGGAGTTATTAAGGCAAACGTTCCGTCTAGGCTGGCTTTTTCAGTTTCATCAGGGATAGACTCAAGAACTATACTTGATATGAACGGGGCAGAAAAGCTCTTAGGCAAGGGGGACATGCTGTTTTACCCTGCAGGGGCCTCTAAGCCGGTTAGGATACAGGGTGCTTTTGTATCTGATGAGGAAGTAGAGAGCATTGTAGATTCCATTAAATCGGTCCAAGTAGCTGATTATAAGGAAGATTTATTAGAAGCCATAGAAAGTCAGAGCCTAGACCAAAATAGTAGTGAAGATGCTGATGAGCTATTAGAAAGTGCAATAGACAGTATCTTAGATAAAGAAACTGCATCAATTTCCTTTTTACAAAGGACACACCGTGTAGGATTTAATAGAGCCTCAAGGCTAATGGACTCACTAGAAGGTTTGGGTATTGTAAGCCAAGATGAGGGTAGCAAGCCAAGAAGGGTTTTAATAACTAGGGAACAATATGAAAGCGAGGACATAAAATGAAAACTGATATTCAAATTGCACAAGAAGCCAGGATGATACCAATATCAGAAATAGGGGAAAAAATAAATATAGGTTCAAACTACCTTGAGCCCTATGGAAAGTATAAGGCTAAACTTCCAGATGAGCTTTATGATGATATTAAAGGTAGGCCAGACGGTAAGCTTATTTTAGTTACAGCAACTAATCCAACACCAGCAGGAGAGGGTAAAACCACAGTATCAGTTGGACTTGGACAGGCTTTATGTAAACTAGGTAAAAATGCAATTATAGCTATTCGTGAGCCATCGCTTG
>CAYUEJ010000411.1:0-1581 GCA_964442565.1 uncultured Candidatus Epulonipiscium sp. | reverse complement strand
ATACTAAAATCTCGTCTTGTAATACCTTTTAAACCATCAATTGTATTTTGTAAAATTTGGTTAGAAACCATGCTCTTCAACTCCTTGATTATTATATATATATTAGCCTTGTCTTCTGTTTAACATAAAATCTCCTCATATGATTATTCTATCGTATTTTCATATAAAAAAAAAGGCTTATATTAAACTTTTTCACTATATCTTCATATGTTTTAATAAATTTAAAGGACTTTAACAAAAATCTCTGCTAAAGTCCAACTTATTTAAATAGATTCGCTATATTTTATATTCTCTGCTTCCCTGTACTCATCCATTCTTAAACTAAATATTTCCCCATTAGTTGGCGGTGTATATGTAATAGCATTAGCACCTGCCCCTATAGTTTCTTTAATAGTCTCTTCAGTTGGGCCTCCTGTTGCTATGATAGGTATGTGAGGATATTCTTGTCTGATAGCCCTAACAATATTGGCTGTTCTTGCACCACCACTAACATTTAAAATATCTGCCCCTGCTAAAATCTTATCTTCATATGGTGTGGATTCTGAAACAATCGTAACTACAACTGGTATATCCACCGTCTCCTTTACATGGCGTATTGTATCTAATGGTGTAGGCCCATTTAATACAACCCCTATAGCCCCCTGAAATTCTGCATGAAGGGCTATGTTCACAGAGCGATCACCATATGTCTTGCCCCCACCTACCCCACACAAAACAGGGACATCAGCTACAGCCATTAAAGCTTGTGTAATAGCTGGTTGAGGTGTAAACGGGTAAACTGCAATAATAGCATCTGCATTATTATTCCTAATAATTGCCACATCTGTTGTAAACATTAATGATTTAATTCTTTTACCAAAAATTAATATACCACTTGCTTCCCTAATAGCCGTCGGTACCCTCACAAAATTATCCCTTAAGTTGCTTGTTATTGTTGGCCTCCATCTTTCGCTATTCATAAAAATCCCCCTCATCCCCATAATAAAAATTCAAGGTTTTATATGCTATAAAAGCCATGCAATATGCATGGCCTTTATGTAAGTTTATTATATCTATATGTTTAGTTTGTAATTGTTTGCTCTGTTTCAGCATCAAATACATGAATCTTGGATTTTTCAATACCAATTACGATATCATCTCCTGGGCCAGCCTTACATGTAGGATTAACTCTTGCTGTCATGTTATTGCCTTCACATGTCATGTATAAGAATGTCTCAGCACCTAACATCTCTGTTACCTCTACGTTAGCTGTTACAGTTGTATATTTGTGCTCTTCAACATCTAAAATTGTATCCATATCAGCAATATCTTCTGGTCTAATACCCATCATTACATCTTTACCTACGTATCCACCAGCTACAAGCTTATCTGCCTTAGCTTTCTCTAATATAACTTCTGACTTTCCAAAAGTTAAGTATATATCCTCACCTTTTTTAACTACCTTTGACTCTAGGAAGTTCATTTGAGGTGATCCGATAAAGCTAGCTACGAATAGGTTATCTGGTTCAGCGTATAATTTAGCTGGAGAGTCTACTTGTTTAATAATACCATCTTTAAGAACAACAATTCTTGTACCTAATG
>CAYUEJ010000410.1:0-1588 GCA_964442565.1 uncultured Candidatus Epulonipiscium sp. | reverse complement strand
ATTCGCTCAAAAAACCTTTTCTCTATCATCTCTTTTAGAACTGGCTTACTCATAATATCTTTGAGGCTTGATCCATGAACTGTGCATACTATTTTCACCCCTGCATTTAATACTTCTTCTATTGCAAATATATCTTCTTTTTTCCCTATTTCATCAACTGCTATAACATCTGGTGACATAGAGCGAAGAAGCATGAGCATTCCATCTACCTTAGTGCAAGCATCTAAAACATCAGTCCTAGGCCCTATATTATTTTGCGGAATACCCTTATAACACCCTGCTATCTCCGACCTTTCATCTACAACCCCCACTGTCATCCCACGGTGTATAGCAGTGCCATTACTTATTTGCCGTATTAAATCCCTAAGGATTGTTGTCTTCCCGCATCTTGGTGGTGAAACAAGGAGGGTATGATATATACTATTGCTTCTATTATATATATAGGGGATAAGTTTATCTGAGGCCCCTATAATCTCATGGGCTACTCTTATATTTATAGCCCCTACATATCTGATAGATTTGATTTTTCCTCCCTCAATTATAACCTTACCCACAATCCCAACTCTATGCCCACCTTCTAGCGTAATATAGCCTTGTCTTAATTCCTCTTCAAAGGCATACATGGAATATTGGCTCATCATTTCTAAGGTGTTTTTTATATCCTCTGATGTCGCCACTATGGCATCTACCAAATTTTTGCTATAGTAGCCATCCTCCCTAATAAACTCTTCTTGCCTGTCCTTAACTACAATAACCGGCTGATTAACTCTAATTCTAATTTCATAAATCTGCTCAAATTCCCCTTCATCCAGTTTACTAAACACCGTCCTTAACCTAATACCTAATGCGTTTATAATGGTTTCTTTTATATACATAGCATCCTCCTTGGTAAAGTTCTTAGTGATATATATATGTAGGCTTGGCCAACTCTAGAACTCGAAGAGGGGATTAAGGTGATATACTCTGCACTGGCAACTGTCGTTGCAAGGTGCCGGTATACCACCTTAATCCCCTCCGAACCCTATCTCCCTTTACAATACGCTACAAGGTGTGGCATAGGCCGTAGACACCTGGATTTAGGCAAAAAAGGGGATGAGTATAATGTAATCCACACTTTTGCAACGTAAGTTGTGTGTGTGGATTATACGATACTCATCCCCGGACCTTGCCTAAACCCTGATCCTCGCCTAAGCCCTACCTAGGTAGTCGCCTGTGGCTGTTTCAACCTTAATTATTTCACCTTGGTCGATGAATAAAGGAACCATTACCTTAGCCCCTGTTTCTACTATTGCTGGCTTTGTTCCACCTGATGATGTGTCGCCTTTAAAGCCTGGCTCTGTTTCTGTAACTTCAAGCTCTACAATAATTGGTGGTTCAATACCAAATACACTCCCTTTATGGGATAGGATTTTCACCATTTGGTTTTCTTTAATAAACTTTAGCTCATCAGCCACTGAAGCTGCATCTACTGCAACCTGCTCATATGTTTCTACGTCCATAAAGTGATACATATCTCCATCACTATATAAGTATTCCATATCTTTACGATCTATGTGAGCTTTTGGCATTTTTTCACTTGGGCGGAATG
>CAYUEJ010000409.1:0-1589 GCA_964442565.1 uncultured Candidatus Epulonipiscium sp. | reverse complement strand
TTACCAAAGCTACGCATAGATATAAGGAATCCATGCAAAATACGGAAACTCAAGATAATATACCCTATCAAAGTTGCAGATTGTAGTATATAATAAAGGGTATACGAAAATTAAAGTAAAACTAACTAGAGGTGTGAAGCTATGAAAATAGGTAAAGTTTCAAATGAGCTACTACAATCTGCCATCTTTGATAAAATGATATACAAAAGACCAGAGGTCCTTGTAAGGCCTAACGTTGGGGAAGATTGTAGTGTCTTAGAATTTGGACAAGATGATAATATTGTACTTTCAACTGATCCAATAACAGGTGCAACCCAGCATATTGGTAAGCTAGCAGTACATATATCCTGCAATGATGTAAGCACATCAGGTGCAGAACCAGTTGGGATTTTAGTAACCATATTATTACCACCAGGGAGTACTGAAGAAGAACTTAATATAATCATGGATGATATTACAAGTTCAGCCCAGGAGAGTAACATAGAGATTATTGGTGGACATACGGAGATAACGGATGCAGTAACACGCCCAGTTGTATCTACTACAGTTATTGGGAAGGTAAAAAAAGAAAACATGTTAGCAACTAGTGGGGCCCTTGAAGGGCAAGATGTTATACTAACAAAATGGGCAGGCCTAGAAGGTACAGCTATACTAGCTAATGAGTACGAAGAAGTTCTAACAAAAAAACTAGGTAAAGATATGGTTGATGCTGGTAAGAAACTTGGTGATTACCTATCAGTAGTTCCAGAGAGTAAAATAGCTACTAAATGTGGTGTTACAAGTATGCATGATGCAACAGAAGGCGGAATATTAGGTGCAGTGTGGGAAGTTGCGGAATGTGCTAATGTAGGGGTTATCATTGATTTAGATAAAATTCCAGTAAAAGAAGAAACAAAAAGAATTTGCCATGTGTTTGAAATATCACCCTACCACCTTATCTCAAGTGGATGTATGATTATGACTACTTTTGAAGGAGTAAAATGCTTAGAAGAATTAAGCAAGCTAGACATTACAGCTAATATAATTGGAAAGATTACTAAAGAGGGTAAATATATTATAAAAGACGGCATCAAAGAACCAATATCCCCACCGGAAAGCGATGACTTATACAAAGCATTCCAAAAATCAATATAATCTATACCATAATATATATGGCAATGCTTGGTGCATCCCGTTCTGGGACTTTTGCAAGCCCAATTGCGTGTCCCAGAATAGGATGTAACAAGCAATTTTAATTGTAATACAGTGTAGAAAATGATAAGATTATACTAAATTTAAGATAGGAGGGGTTTATTTGCGCCAAGAACTACTAGAATTATTAGAAGATAATAGTCGTTACCAAATCGAAGATTTAGCAGTTATGTTAGGTTCAACCAAGGAGCAAGTAGCTGAAGAGATAGCTAAACTTGAAAAAGAAAAAATAATTTGTGGTTATAAAACATTAGTAAACTGGGACAATACGCAAAAGGAAATAGTAACAGCGCTTATTGAAGTTAGGGTAACACCTCAAAGAGGTGAAGGGTTTGATAAGATAGCAGAGCGTATTTACCGTTTTAGGGAAGTACAGGCAGTATACTTAATGTCTGGAG
>CAYUEJ010000408.1:0-1601 GCA_964442565.1 uncultured Candidatus Epulonipiscium sp. | reverse complement strand
GAGATTATTACCTCCGATGTGGACGGCATTGCAAATGCTGAAAAGAAAGTACCTTCAGAATGGATTACTCCTAACCAATCTGACGTTACTCAAGATTTCATAGATTATGCAAGACCTCTTATCGAAGGCGAAATTCATATGGAATTTAAAAATGGAATTCCTGCTTACTGCAATATCAAGCACTTGCAACAAAACTAGGGGGACGGGTCACAAGTTTATACACTAATAGGGACGGGTCACAAATATCACTAATTGTTCAATTACTAGTGATATTTGTGACCCGTCCCCTTTAGGTAATTCTAGTACAATGGGTATTTTCTAACTAATTTTGTTACTCTTTCTATTGCTTCGTCTTTATTGTTATCAAAATCTATTAGTGTCATATGGATTATTTCTGCAATCTCTTCCATGTCCTCTTCAACCATTCCGCGTGTTGTAACGGCTGGTGTCCCAAGGCGAATACCGCTTGTTATAAAGGGGCTAGCAGTTTCAAATGGCACTGTATTTTTATTACATGTTATCCCTACTTCCCCTAGTAGATGCTCTGCGTCTTTTCCTGTAATATCAATGTTTCTAAGATCAATCATTAATAAATGATTGTCTGTACCACCAGATACAATATTGAATTTTTTATCCTTAAGTGACTGAGCTAATACATTGGCATTTTTGATCACTTGTTCTTGGTATGTTTTAAATTCAGGTTGAAGCGCCTCTAAGAAGCTCACCGCTTTACCTGCTATAACGTGCTGAAGTGGTCCACCTTGAATTCCTGGGAAGATTGCCTTATTAATTTTGGCTGCATGCTCTTCTTTACATAAAATCATACCACCACGTGGCCCTCTTAGTGTTTTGTGGGTAGTTGTTGTCACAAAATCCGCATATGGAACTGGGTTGCTATGGAGTCCAACGGCAACTAGTCCAGCAACGTGAGCCATATCGACCATAAAGTACGCCCCTACTTCATCAGCAATTTCGCGGAATTTAGGAAAATCTATGTCTCTTGAATATGCACTTGCACCAGCAATAATTAATTTTGGCTTATGCTCAAGTGCCATTTCTCTTAGCGCATCATAATCAATAAGCTGCGTATCAGCATCTACTTCATAGGATACAACATCGTAGTATTTCCCTGACATATTCACCGGACTACCATGTGTTAGGTGTCCCCCATGACTTAGATTCATACCCATTATTTTATCTCCTGGATCTAGTACTGCAAAAAACACACCTTGGTTTGCTTGTGAACCTGAGTTTGGTTGTACGTTAGCGTGATCAGCCCCGAATAATTCTTTTGCACGCTCTATTGCTATATTTTCTACCTGGTCTACAATTTCACATCCACCATAATATCTTTTCCCTGGGTAGCCTTCTGCATATTTATTTGTTAGAGGTGACCCCATTGCTGCCATTACTGCTTCACTTACAAAGTTTTCTGATGCGATTAGTTCAATACCATCTCGTTGCCTATTCGTTTCTTCTGTGATTAACTTTGCAATCTCAGGGTCAACTTTCATTACATCTTCATTTGAATACATAATTCCTACCTCTTTCTTATTTTAGTTATAATACTTAAAACCTATTTTAACATATAAATTGTCCTT
>CAYUEJ010000407.1:0-1603 GCA_964442565.1 uncultured Candidatus Epulonipiscium sp. | reverse complement strand
CTAGAGAATTATTATATAATGTAGGGTTAAAAAGAGATGACATCCAGGTAGTGGAGCTTGTTAACCACGACTATATCATTACACCCCTAAATTAGAAAGGGTGATTAGATGCAATTAGTTAAGATTCAAGATGGGCTATTGGAAATAGAAAACTTCTTAACAACATCACCTATAGAAGACTTCCTGGGGAATGGTGAATATTACCGTACCCCAGATGAATTTGTGTTAAGGAATGGAGAGATAGAAAGAAAAATAAATTATGATGAATTCCTTATTATTGTAGATAAGGAACCTACTGAACTAAGTCCAGATGATAGGTTTGAATTTTATTTATCGGATGGCACAGATAGGTCAGGAATAGAAGAAATATATAATACAGAATATGCTAAGTACTGGAAACTGATATACCATGATGGATACATTCAAGGATACAAATCTGATGATAGTCAGAAGTGGTCTAATGTTGGTGGTATTAAAGCTAATAAGCCAAAGTATCAAGGATTCAAAACAGTAGGAAAAGAACTAACTATAAATAATTATAAGATATACAGTAGCCCTTACATTACTATACAGAATTTTTACCCTGGAACCCTAGTAAAATTACTAGACTTAGAGGGGAATCTAATCAAAGAAAGAGTGTTTGATAACAACAATGAATGCAATATTTTTTTGGATTGCCCTATAAATGGGGTGCTAGAATTCTATAATCAGCTAGGAGAATTAGTTTATAGGAGTAACCCCATATCTTTGTGCTATGGGGATATATTTATGTTCACAGAATATGACCTACAGCTCTTTTATAAAGGACAGCTACTCACATATAAGACAACAACCTTATATAGTTTAGTTGAAACAGTAGTACTGAGAAATAATTCGGACGAAGTATATAACAATATCAATGTTTCAATCAACAATCTAAATGATGACGAGATTACTATAAGTCAAGATAATAATAATTTCTTTGAAAGTCTTGTTATTGAAGAGATACAAGCTAAGGAAGAAATAGAAATATATATCAAAATAATGAAAAACAAATCTACTTTATTTAGAATGAGTGATTTTACACTAGAAATATCGTAAGGGGTGGTAAATATGGCAAATGCTTTGAGAGATAGCAGAAAAGTGCCCAGTATATTAGCAGCTAATGAGAATCTAACTGAAACGATACCATTAAAGGCTACTAACAAGGGTGCATTAACAGTTGAGGGCGGAAGAAGGCTTAAAGAAGTTGTAAAACTAAACCTAGGACAGTCCAGGGATAAGCTTTTATTTGAGAAATCTTTTGATGAGATTACTATTCCAGTGATAGAAGGAGATTTTGTACTATATATAAATGAACCAACGGAAGACAAGGGGTTAACTATTAACAGGGCTTTAAGTATAGAGACTGCTGCTAACAGGTTTTATATCTCTAATGGTAGTGGTAAGGGACAGGTTGAAATATGGTTATGGGAATAAGGAGGGGATGATATGGCAGTAAAGTTTTTTTCAACGGATTATAAGACAGGGTCAGGGGAAGGGTCAATCAAGATTAACCAGGTAACGAAACTAAATGTAGTTGCAAGCTCTGAGGAGCCTCATATATTGGCCATTGATAGGGAGT
>CAYUEJ010000406.1:0-1612 GCA_964442565.1 uncultured Candidatus Epulonipiscium sp. | reverse complement strand
CAATATACCATCGCCATTATTAATAGGATTATACTTTGGACAGTTAGCATTATTTATAGGGCTTATGTGTCTTTTAGCAGAAATAATTTCCCCAAAGTTAAACGGGCATAACTGGAAGATGCAGTATGCCAGTAGCTCCTGGCTTCATCTAGTGCCGGCTACACTAGTAATGCTTTTTGTGGGTGGGGCCTTGCTACAGTTTATCTATCAGCTAGATGGGGCAGGGGGCAAAAGGCCTAATGATATCTTAATGGTAATGGACATATCAGGAAGTATGGCGGAAACAGACCCTAACAATGATAGACTTTATGCAGCCAGTGCCTTAGTAGATGATATGAAAAAAAATCAAAGAGTAGGGGTTATTGCCTTTGATCATGAAACCTATATGACCCAGCCCATGACCTATACTAAGGACCAAATATCTAAGGATCAAATAAAAGATGAAATAATGGAATTATATGAACCTATGGGGGGGACTGAAATAGGTGGCGCCCTTGATACAGCAATGGAACATATTAAAGAAACTAGAGCAAAAGGTAGGAAGGCTACAGTTATTTTGCTATCAGACGGTTATAGCCATGTAGACTTAGATCAAACCTTATCTCCATATATAGAAGAAGAAATAGTCATACATACAATTGGGCTTGCCGACCCTGCCGACCCATTTGGTGAAGGAATAGAGCTTCTTAGACAAATAGCAGACTATGCACAGGGGCAATTTTATGATGTTGAGGATAGTATGCAAATTACAGAAATAATGCACGAGATTTATAAGAAAGACCAGGACAGATGGCTAGTTGGGGAAAGGTACGGGAGTGCGGAAGATTCACTAGTTTACCGCATACTAAGAATAATATTTCTAGGTATTATAGGTTTACTTATTGGTTTATCTATAGGAATTGTATTTGATAATAGGTATTTAGCTAAGGCTTATATTATAGGAGGAATAATTTCTGGAATTATAGCAGGAATTATACTTGAGTTCTTTGGAAACAGGTTTATAGCAGCTCTTTGCTTAGGAGTGATATTTACATTGTTCTCAATATTTGCTGATATGAAGAATGAAGCACGTCGTTTTAGTAATCGCAGCATTGAGGGAGGGAATACCTATTGATGGAAATAACAGAAGATGAGCATAAAATCAAGGATATTTCCTATTCTATCCAAGATGATTACTGCACCATTAGGTGGAAGTGGCCAAGCGGGATTGACTATGTATCTATTGTGAAACAAGGTGAGAATCAGGAGATTGACCCGCTAAAAGATGGTAAGCTTTATACAAGGGAAGAATATAAGGCCCATAATGGATACATAGAAAAAATAGAACAAATCGGAAAGTTTAGTTACACTATATATCCATATATATCATACTATGGGCAAATGACTATAGGATACCAAGAAGATAGAGAAAACAGCATTGATATTATAACAGGTAAAATTAATACCTATTATTCTATTAGGGAAAAGAAGAGATGGTTTTCTTCTAAGAAGTTAGTACAAATAATTGTTAGGGCAGAACAGCATATAAGTAAGGATTTTTTATGCTATGTAAAGAAAAAAGGATCATATCCAACTGATAAAGAAGATGGTATTATGTTTCAATTTATTCATG
>CAYUEJ010000405.1:0-1613 GCA_964442565.1 uncultured Candidatus Epulonipiscium sp. | reverse complement strand
TAATTCCCATCTCATCCATAGTCTCTGCTAAATATAGGGCATATGATGGTGTACATGCAAGAACACTACTTCCAAAATCCTTCATAATTTGAATTTGTTTTTTTGTATTTCCACCTGATATTGGTATAACTGTAGCACCTATTTTTTCAACACCATAATGCATCCCTATTCCGCCCGTAAAAAGTCCGTATCCATAGGCTACTTGTACAAAATCATCTTTCCCAACCCCATAAGCGTACAAACATCTAGCAACCATCTCGGACCAATTTGTTATATCCTTCCTTGTATAGCCAACAACAATCGGGTGGCCTGTTGTCCCTGATGATGCGTGTAATCTTACAATTTCATTTTGTGGTACTGCAAATAATCCGTAGGGATAGTTATCTCTTAAATCTTGCTTTGTTGTAAATGGTAAACTGGCCAAATCTTCAATTCCTCTAATATCCCCTGGTTCTATACCTAATGCATGCATCTTTTTTCTGTAAAAGGGAACGTTATGATAGACTCTTTCAACTGTTTCTATAAGGTTTTGACTTTGAACTTCCCTCATTTGATCCCGGCTCATTTTTTCTTTGGTTTCGTCCCATATCATGTTTAATTTACCCCCAGTTTATGATTTTTACTTGCTGATTTTATTTAACCTTATATCCTAAATCAAAAGCTTTTAAGTTTTCCTCTATGAATTTTTTAGGCACAGTTTCTGCTATAGCCTCTTCCCACATCTGTTTAGGTATATTTGTTATGGACGCTAATATACCTATCAATATAATGTTAGCTGTTTTTACATTACCTGCCTTAGTGGCTAAATCCACTGCATCAACACTATAGAGCTTTATAGGTAACTTAGAAAGTTCTTTAACAAGGTCCCCCGGATATTTAACTGCCCCGGCTACTACTGGCATTGGATCTATTTGCTGGGTATTTACGATAAGTGTCCCGTCTTTCTTTAGCCATTCTATATATCTTGCACCTTCTAACTGCTCGAATGCAATAATAAAATCAGCTGTCCCTTTTTCAACAACTGGTGAGTGTATTTTTTCCCCCATTCTAACGTATGTTACAACACTACCACCCCTTTGGGACATACCATGAACCTCGGATAGTTTAATATCCTGATCTAGCTTTTCTGCAAGTGACCCAAATATTCTGCTTGCAAGTAGCGCTCCTTGCCCCCCTACGGCGCTTATTAAAATATTCATTAAGCCTCACCCCCTACAATTGCATCAAATCTGCATAGCTTCCTACAAAGCCCGCACCCAACGCAAAGTATTTCATTTATCTTCATTTTATTATCTTTAAATGATATTGCTGGGCATCCTACTCTTAAACATGCCTTACATAAGGTACATTTATCCGGGTCTATTTTTAGTGGTCTTTTTGCAATATTAAATCTCTTAACTAAAATACATGGTTTTTTCGTAATTATTAAAGAAGGTTCTTCAGCCTTTACTTCTTCTTTTATAACCTCTTCTAGTTTATCAATATCATAGGCATCTACAACCTTAACCCTCTTAATACCTATTGCCTTACCTAATGCTTCAAAATCAACTACCGGAGTAGGTTCACCTTTTAGATTATAGCCTGTTGCTGGGTTTTCCTGGTGGCCTGTCATT
>CAYUEJ010000404.1:0-1614 GCA_964442565.1 uncultured Candidatus Epulonipiscium sp. | reverse complement strand
AAAATATGTGTATAAACCATTTGATATTGAAAGAGTGCAGGATGGCTTGTTATTAAGTCAAAGCAATTTCATACTAAGAGGTTCCAGTATAGTAAAACATCTGGAGGATTCTGAATCCTGTATATTGTTGGCAATAACTTTAGGGCATAAGGTAGATACTATGATAAGATATTATGAAAAAGCTAGTATGACTAAGGCCATGATTTTGGACGCTTGTGCTTCAACGGCTATTGAAGAAATTGCTGATAGGATTTGTCAGGAGTTTGATGAGATAGTTTGTAAGGATAAGAGAACTTTAACATCCCGATTTAGTCCAGGATATGGGGATTTAGACATTAGTATACAGAAGGATTTTTTAGAAGTATTAGGAGCTGGAAAATCCATAGGGCTTACTGCTACATCTCATAGTATACTAATTCCTAGGAAATCAGTGACTGCCATAGTTGGAATTGTAGATATAGGCACTAAAAAAAGAGAGCATTCTTGTATTAGTTGTAATAAATATGCTAGCTGTAATTATGCAAAAGGAGATGTTGTATGTGGGAATTAGACAACACATAAAGGATAGGGTTTTAATATTTGATGGGGCTATGGGAACTATGCTGCAAAATAAGGGATTAGTACTGGGGCAATTACCAGAAGTATTAAACATAAATTCACCAGAACTTGTGGTGGAGATACATAGGGATTATATAAGGGCAGGGGCAAATGTAATAACAACTAATACATTTGGTGCCAATGAAAGAAAATTAGCAGGCAGTGGATATTCAGTAGAAGAAGTAGTCCACCATGCTGTAGCTAATGCAAGAGAAGCAAGGGGAAATAAGCAGGTACATATAGCTTTAGATATAGGACCAATAGGTGAATTATTAGAACCTATGGGTAGCTTAGGTTTTGAAGAGGCTTATAATATATTTAAAAGACAAGTCCAGCAAGGAGTAAAAAGTGGTGTGGATTTGATAATAATAGAGACCATGACAGATCTATATGAGGCTAAGGCAGCAGTACTGGCTGCAAAGGAAAACTCCGACCTACCAGTATTTGCTACAATGAGTTTTGAAGAAAATAGAAGGACCTTTACAGGTTGTAACATTTCTTCAATGGTTATGACACTTCAAGGGCTTGGAGTAGATGCTTTAGGGATTAATTGTTCATTAGGACCCAAAGAGATAGAGCCTATTTTAGATGAAATACTAGATATAGCAAAAGTTCCTGTAATGGTTCAGGCAAATGCAGGACTACCAACTATAGTTGATGGAAAGACCACTTTCAATGTATTATCTGATGAATTTGTAGATTATGTTGTTAGATTCGTTGAAAAGGGAGTTAGGGTAATAGGAGGCTGCTGTGGCACCACAGACGAATACATTGAACAGTTGGTGAAAGCCGTTGAAGATATAGAAATAGTAGATAGAAATCCCAAGAAAATAAGCGGAGTTTGTAGCCCTACCAACTCTGTAATAATAGATGGAGTAAAAGTAATAGGCGAAAGAATCAATCCAACAGGTAAGAAACTATTTAAAGAAGCTTTGAAAACAGGCAATATTGATTACATCTTAAGAGAGGCAATATTACAAGTAGAAGCAGGGGCAGATATATTGGATATAAATGTAG
>CAYUEJ010000403.1:0-1618 GCA_964442565.1 uncultured Candidatus Epulonipiscium sp. | reverse complement strand
CTAATGAGTTATCCCAATCAATATTAGAAATTACCATAGCAGGCAGTGGGTCACCACTATCTCTTGCTGAGTTTAGCATATCCGCAAGACCTCTGCTAGCATAATCAAATTCATGATTGCCAAGTGTAATAGCGTCATATCCCAGCAAGCCTAGCATGCGAAGCTCTACAGCTTCTTGGGCGTACACCGTTTGAAACAAGGTACCCATTGAAAAATCTCCACCATCAACAATAACAGTATTTGGATTCTTTGACTTTATTTCTTCAAATACCGTAGCAATTTTAGCAAATCCACCTGATTGTCTTATTTTATCGCCATCTTTATATTCTCTTGTATCAATGTAAGAATGCAAGTCATGTGTAAAGGCAACTGTAAGTTCCTTGTCATTTATGGTATTTGCACTTATCACAGACGCAAATACTTCCACCAGCAAAATCAACGATAATACAGCCCCTAATATTGTCTTTTTCATCTTAATCCCCTGCCCCTCAAGTAATATTAACATCCTTCCTATCAATTATAACCAATTATTAGTTAGATTGCATCAAATAGTTTTACACATAAATCATATGAAACTATAGAATTAATTTGTCATTTAATATAAATCTGTTATACAATCTCGTAGGAGCTAAGATGCCTATCTGCACAAATAATAAATGGATACACTTTAGTTCCTGTAAAGGCAATATTTGAAGAGTATGGGATGGAAATGGATTGGGATAGTGAAAATAAAATAGCTGCAGCCTACATACCAGATTATGATGAAGGAGATTCCTTAGAGATAACACTAGGGATAGACTCTAATATTGTTGTAATTAATCAAAGCCTAAAATACTTAGATCAAGAACCTATGATTATTAAGGGAAGGGTTATGGTTCCATTAAGATTTATATCAGAAGCCTTGGGATCAGATGTTAGTTGGGATCAACAAAGTAACACGATTAATATAAAAAAAGGACCCATTAAAGTCCAACAAGAAAAAGATTATGAAATAGCATTTACAAATTTTATTTACAATGGCCAGTTAGACCAAATACTAAGGGAGGCTTACGGTGGAAGCAACCCTCCTACGCATAGCTATATGGCTTTTTCTTTTTATGATATTGATAGAGATGGCATTCCCGAACTGCTATTAACATACGACACTGGGTTCTCTGACCAAATGGTTATATGCGAGTTTAATAATGGAGAAGTTGATTTATTATATAGTGGGATAGGAGAAATAGAAGAGGTGGGTGCTACTATGATAAGAAGTTCTTTTTACCATGACCCTATAAAAAAACAATTATATTTCATGGCTACAGAAAGATATACCATTTCGCTATTTCGCTATACTAAAGAGCGTCGTTTTGAAGGGATTTATGAAGATAGTTCAGCAGGGGGTGGAGAAACAATATACTATGAATCTACATTTAATAATAAAAATATAAAAGAACTTAAGATGCAGGATTTTATTAATTTAGACTACTTTGCTGAGATATAATATTAATTTATAATTGCATCAGGCTCATACTGGACGCACAAAAATAGGGCAGAAAGAGAATTATCTCCTTCTGCCCTATTTTAAAGGCACCACCCGGATTTGAACCGGGGGTAAAGGTGTTGCAGACCTCTGCCT
>CAYUEJ010000402.1:0-1621 GCA_964442565.1 uncultured Candidatus Epulonipiscium sp. | reverse complement strand
TCACCACCAGGATATGTAGGTTATGGTGAAGGTGGCCAACTTACCGAGAAGGTAAGGAGAAAGCCATACTCAGTTGTACTTTTTGATGAGGTCGAAAAGGCACATCCAGATGTTTTGAATGTGTTATTACAAATTCTAGATGATGGCCATATTTCTGATTCGCAAGGCCGTCGTATTGACTTTAAAAACACTGTAATAATAATGACCTCAAATGCAGGTGCGCGTAACATCATTGAGCCGAAACGCCTAGGATTTATATCGGTAGAAGATAAGGCGCAATCATACAAAGATATGGAAGACAAGGTTAAAGATGAAGTTAAGAGAACGTTTAGGCCAGAGTTTCTTAATCGTATAGATGAAATTATTGTATTCCATGCATTATCTGAGGAAGATATAGAAGAGATTTCAAGTATTATGCTTAAGTCGCTTACAAAACGCATTGCTGAAAATATAGGTATAGAATTACAATTATCTAAAGATGCTATAAAATGGTTAGCTAATAAAGGTTATGATAAGGCGTATGGTGCAAGACCCCTTAGAAGGACAATACAATCAGAAATAGAGGACCATATGTCAGATAAGATTTTAGATGATAAGCTCAAAGAAGGGGATAGGGTATATGTAGATATACAGGATGAAAAGCTAACATTTGAAATAACAAAAAACAAAGATAAAAGTTAATAATAATATTAACATAAATTAATTACTAAAAATATGGAGGGCTTGGAAATGGCGATTGTAAATGAATTAATTAAAGTGGGAGAAAATGGAGATATTAGTTTTGGAAATTACGAATTACCTAAAAAAACAAAACTTATGGGCTTTGATGTAGGTGGAAATCTTTACGATATAAGGACATTTAAAGAAATTACAAAATTAAATAAGGATGAAGCACTGGTATATGAATCAATTCCAGGAACAGCAGTTCATAACTTTGCTGTTAAAGATAAGCTTATATCATTTAAAGTGGCGGGAATAGCTGAGTCACAAATTACTATGGAATTATCACCAGATACAGATTATAACCTTTTTATAGATGAATTAAAGGTTGGTAAAATAAAATCTAATTTAGCAGGTAAGATTACATTTTCTGTAGATTGCAGAAATACACCAAAGAAAGTGGAGATTAGGAGAGTTTAATGAAGGTAAAGTATGTACATGTTTGTCAAGAATGTGGCCATGAATCACCTAAATGGTTAGGTAAATGCCCATCTTGTAACGCATGGAGCTCCTTTGTTGAAGAGGCAGTAGTTCCTGAACCTAAGGGTTTGGGTAAACAGACAAGGTTAGGTAACACTCAAAAACCATTAAGGTTAAAAGAGATAGGAAGCGAAAAAGAAGACCGAATCCTTACAAAAATAAAAGAATTAGACCGTGTACTAGGGGGCGGAATTGTCAAAGGCTCCCTGGTGCTTGTAGGTGGTGACCCTGGCATTGGTAAATCAACACTATTAATGCAGATTTGCCAAACCATAGGTGAACAAAATAAATCAGTGCTTTATATTTCGGGGGAGGAATCTATTGCCCAAATTAAAATGAGGGCAGATCGCCTAGGAGTAAACACAGATAACTTGCAACTGTTTTGTGAAACCGATATGCAGATTATCCAAACCCTTATTAA
>CAYUEJ010000401.1:0-1625 GCA_964442565.1 uncultured Candidatus Epulonipiscium sp. | reverse complement strand
GTTATTTCTTGAATGTCACGGTTTAAATCTACATTAACTAAATTAATATTTTCCATATGTGCACCACTTTTCTCTCTAAGCAATACTATATATTTATTCATATATCCACACCTATATTCATAGATTATAAGGAGAATAATATTTTTCTATGAAAAGGGGTATATGGGTGAATAACGATAACACAATGTCTAATATGTTAACTTTAGCTAAGCTTCTTGCACCAACTACTACTCCTAGCAAAAAATCAACTTCAGGTGATAAATCATGGCCTATGTTCCCTTTAGATGCTCAAATTCATACAGAGCCTTTACGTGTTTGCAAATCCCTAATACCATATTTACCTTTTGAAAAACAAAAAAGTGTTTCAGTTTTTATTAAATTCTATGAACTCATGTCAGTGATTAACTATTTTTCAACTGTTAATGAATGGGATTATCCTACTGCTAATTTTAGGGAAAACGATAAGTGGCAAATTGATGTGCTTAACTCCATGAAAAATAGTCTTGATCCTGCTAATGCCTACTGGGTGGATATAATTTTTAAATTAAAGGATGTTAAAAACATATTGGCTTCGGCCCAATCTCAGCCCCCACCTAAAGAAACAAGCCCTATAGGCGTATCAGATGAATTTACACAAAATATTTCTCCAATGCTGGATGATAGTCAAAAACAACTTCTTGAAACGCTTTCAGCCTTTATGAAGTAATTATTATCAAATAAGTTCTAAGGAGATGTTATATGGATAATATTTTTAAAAGTGATGTTTTTAGCTCTCTTGACCCTACTTTTTTAGAAAAGATAGACACAACTATTAAATCTATGAACGGAAAAAGTGATGTTGAAATTATAGGTACCTTTATGGCACTCTCTAATGAGGCAAAACAAAGGGGTATAGTAATGAATTCCGAGCAACAAAAGGCGCTTATTCTGTTTTTACGAGATACATTACCTCCAGAAAAGCGCCAAAAATTTGATTCAATTGTTTCTATGATGGTTAAATAAAACTTATTTAACTACTATATTAATAATTCTACCTGGAACATATATTTCCTTCACAATAGTTTTGGATTCTACCTTGCTTGCAATTGCTTCTTTTGCTTTTGCAAGTACAGAGTCCTTATCTTCATCTGGTGAAATAAATATTGATCCTGCCTTTTTACCATTGATTTGAATTGGTATTTCTAATTCATCATCTTTCATTTTTTCTTCATCGTATCTTGGCCATGTATTTTCAAATATACTACTTGTATTACCCCTTGATTGCCATAACTCCTCGCTTACATGTGGAATAAATGGCGCTAGTAAAATAATTAGTGTATCTAAAGTAGCATCATCAATACCACCTTCTTTTTTCTGAATGTCTATTAATGTATTGGTATGCTCCATAAATCCACTTACAACTGTATTAAGGTGGAAGTTTTCCATACGATTTGTAATTTCATATACCATCTTATGACGTGTTCTTTCCATCTCACGTGTTTCTTTAACTGCTTTGTTTTCTTTAACAAGTCTCCAAAGCTTATTAATAAAACGGTGAACCCCGTCAATTCCCCTATCATCCCACTCTGCATCTAGTTCTGGTGGTCCTATAAATAATTCATACATTCGAAGAGAGTCACATCCGT
>CAYUEJ010000400.1:0-1633 GCA_964442565.1 uncultured Candidatus Epulonipiscium sp. | reverse complement strand
TAATTGTATTAGAATTATTTAGGAGGCGGATTTTTTGAAGTCCAATAAAATATTATTAATCCCGTTTTTGCTAGTTATGACCCTCTTGCCTGGTTGTCAAAATAAGGTCCCGTCTAACCAGCCTTTTGCTGATAAAACGGCACAGCTACTTGGAACTGTTATTACTGCTAGGGCCTATGGGGATAATGCCAAGGTTGCCCTTGATATAGCCTTTGAGCGTGTTAGTGCAATCGAAAATAAAATGTCTAGGTATCATGATGGTAGTGAGATTGATTTAATTAACCAAAATGCTGGAGTCAAGGCTGTAGAGATTAGTCCTGATACTTATTTTGTTATTAAAACTGCCCTTGATTATGCTGAAAAAACGGATGGTGATTTCAATCCCTTAATCGGTGATATTGTCGACCTATGGAGCATTGGTACTGAAAATGCAAGAGTTCCATCAGCTGATGAACTAAGTAACTATTTACCATATATTAACTATGCCCAACTTGAACTTACAGAAAATCCTTATACCGCTAGGTTAACAACAGATAAGGCTAAGCTGGACCTTGGGGCTATTGCTAAGGGATATGCCGCCGATGAAATGCGTGATATTCTTATAGAAGAGGGCGTTACTTCAGCTTTACTTAACCTTGGTGGTAATGTTATTGTTTTAGGTAATAAACCTGGTGCAGACCTTTGGTCAATTGGAGTGCAAGACCCCTTGGCAGCTGAGCGTGGTAATATAGCTGCAGTCCTGAAGTCTAAGGATACATCCGTTGTAACATCTGGTAGCTATGAGCGCTTCTTCGAGCTTAATGGTGTTAGGTATCACCATATTATGGACCCTGCCACAGGCGCTCCTGCTGAAAAAGGTGTAATTAGCAGTACAATTATTACTCCAAACTCTATTGATGCAGACGCCTTATCCACATCCGTTTATGTGCTGGGTAAGGATAAAGGACTTGAGCTTCTTGAATCTCTTCCTAATGTTGAGGGCATAATTATTACCGATGATCTGCTTGTTTATGCTACTTCTGGCGTTACCGATGATATGTTCACCATTAAAAATGAGGAGTTTCTATATGAAAAAAGCAGATAAATATATCTTATTTGGTGTTATAATATTGTTAGGCCTTAGTGTAATTAGTGTTTATATATTTAAAACATTTTTATCTAAACCAGGTGCTACTGCTATTATTACCCAAAATGGAAGTGTTATTCACAGAATTAATCTTAATCAAGTAAATAATCCATATGAAATCACTATAGAAAGTGAAAACAATGGATATAATACTATTTATATAGAAAAATATAAAATTAAATTTACCGAGGCCAATTGTCCAGATCAACTTTGTGTTAAAACAAACTTTCTATCAAACATAAGCGATATTGCCGTTTGTTTACCCCACGGCGTATTTATTGAAATAGAAGGTGAAGCTGAAGGGGATATAGATATCTTGGCTCACTAATATATCTTAAATTTTATAGAAAGGATTATTATGCATAGAACAAAAAGACTTGTTTTTCTTAGTTTGCTTACCTCTCTTGCAATAGTTATCTATGTTATAGAGGCTCAGCTACCAGTTTTACTTCCTGTGCCTGGTGTAAAACTTGGATTATCTAATATGGTTTCTCTGTCGACCCTGCT
>CAYUEJ010000399.1:0-1643 GCA_964442565.1 uncultured Candidatus Epulonipiscium sp. | reverse complement strand
ACAAAATGGGTCATACCATGATATGGTTACAGCCCTATCATCAAATAATATCGAATATATTTTATTTGATGAGGTAGAAGAAAACCCATCCTTAGAAACCATAGAAAAAGGCAGCCAGGTTGGTAAAGAAAATGGAGCAGACTTTGTAATAGGTATAGGTGGTGGTTCTCCTATGGATGCTGCCAAGGCTATGGCGGTATTTATAAAAAACCCTGATATTAATATGGATAATATTTTTGATGGGAAGATACTAGATAGTGTGCCAGTGGTTGCTGTAGCAACTACATCAGGGACAGGTTCAGAAGTTACCCAGTATAGCATAGTAACTTCAAATAAAGAGAAGACCAAGAAGAACCTAGGACAGAGCATATTCCCGGTGGTTTCATTTTTAGATCCTAAATATACCTATGATTTACCCTATGATATTACGGTAAATACATCCATTGATGCCTTTACCCATTTAGTAGAGGGATACCTAAATATAAACAGCAGCTATATGTCAGATATTTACGGCGAAAAAGGCTTTGAGTTATTTATATCTTGCTTCAAAGCTTTAGTAAATAAGGAGATCGATAATGAGTTTAGGGAAGCTGTGATGTTAGCTTCAGCCCTAGCAGGTATTCAAATAGCACAAAACGGAACATCCTTGCCACACGGAATGGGCTATCCTCTAACCTATTTCAAAGGGGTACCCCATGGGCTTGCTAATGGAGTCTTGACCATAGAATACCTAAGGTCTTTTAAAGACCAGACTAAGATAAACAGAATGCTAAAAGCCTTAAAGCTAAACAGCATAGATGAGTTAGCTGATATTTTTAAACAGCTAATAGATGTTAAAGTAGAAATAAGCCCTGAAGAAATAAACTCCTATGCAAAAGAGTTTGCATCTAACAAGGCTAAGCTTAAAAACCATACCGAAGAGGTAGGGTTTGAAGATATTGTAAAGATATATACAAACAGCCTTACAAACTAGCAATCAACTACTTCTAGTCTACCTGTTTCAGGGTCAATAATTAGGCCATGGATTTTAATATCTTTGGGGATAAGTGGGTGTCCTTTGATCATATCAACACTTTCCCTAATAGATTCCTCAGCCGAGCTAAATCCATGTAGCCACCCTTTAATATCAATACCAGCACTAGATAAAGTGGTGATGACCTGGGGAGAAATTCCGCGGCTCACCACTTTATCTAGCATTTCATCTACATTTAGGTTATTCATACCACAACCATAATGGCCAATAACTAGGATCTCATCTGTTTGGAACTCATAGATTGCAACTGCAATGCTTCTCATAATACTACCAAAAGGATGCATAATTGCAGCACCGGCATTCTTGATGATCTTAGCATCACCATTTTTAAGGTTAAGTGCCCTTGGCAGTAGTTCAGATAATCTAGTATCCATACAGGATAATACAACTATCTTTTTATTTGGGTTTTTTGTAGTTATGTATGGCACATAGTCTTTATTCTCAACAAATAAACGGTTAAATTCCAGTATTTCATCTAATTTGCCCATGTAAAGCCTCCGATTTCCAATAATTATTAACCTCAAGATATGATATAATAAACTATCAGGAAAAACAAGGGGGCTATGATGAAAATACTTAAATCATACTTACTATACATATTTATTTTTGC
>CAYUEJ010000398.1:0-1646 GCA_964442565.1 uncultured Candidatus Epulonipiscium sp. | reverse complement strand
ATACTTACAATATCTTTATCTTGAATTTCAAAACCTTCTGAGTCTGCAGCTTTTAAAATACTCTCTACAACTATACTTGGGACATGATCTCCCTCTTTAAAAATAGGGGTACGAATTCCTCTTGAAATTGTTCCTACTGTTCTTCCCATGTAAAACATCTCCTTTAAAATAATACTTTATATTAATCTTCACCTATGTATTATACACTAGTTTTGTAGTAGAAGTAAAATATGTTATAATAGGAACGGGAAATAATAATAGGGGTGTTGAAAAATGAAATATGATGTAATTATAGTTGGTGCCGGGCCTGCTGGTTTATTTGCTGCAATAGCCCTAGGTGCACAGAATAAAAAAGTTCTTCTTCTTGAAAAAAACAGCACAGCGGGCAAGAAATTGCTTCTTTCAGGTTCAGGTCAGTGCAATATTACACAAGATGGTGATATGGATGATTACTCCAATCACTATGGAGAACAGTATAAATATATAAAACAAGCCCTGCAAAATTTTACAAATAGCGACACAGTTAATTTTTTTGAAAAACGGGGACTTGCTATGGAAACCTTAGAAAACAGTAAGATATTTCCTAAAAGCAGAAGTGCAGGAAGTGTTTTAAATATCTTGCTTGAAGAATGTTCTAGGTATAGGGTTGATATAGGCTATAGTGAGCCAGTAACTAATATAAGTAATGATAATGGTGTGTATTTTATAGAAACGAATAAGAAAAATTATAAATCTAATATTGTTATTGTAGCAACAGGTGGGATGTCTTATCCTAAAACAGGATCAACAGGCGATGGCTACAAATTTGGAGAAAGTCTCGGACATAAAATTGTTAAACCTGCGCCTGCCCTTACACCAGTGGAAATTGATGATTTTCCTTTTAAAGATTTAGCAGGAATATCTATACCCGATTTACCATTTGTGATTTGGAGGAATGGTAAAAAAGTAAAAGAGTGCACAGGAGATACTCTGTTTACACATAAAGGCTTATCAGGTCCTGGAATATTAAATAACTCTAGATGGATGAAAAAAGAAGATGTGATTAATCTTAATTTTATTAAAGAGGCTGATATAGGGGGTTTTAATAAAGTTTTACTTAAGGAAATCAATAATAATGGTAAAGATATGATAAAAACTATTTTGCGAAAGCAGGATTTACCTAAAAGACTCCTGGATGCCATCTTGAGTCATATTAATATCTGCGAAGAAACTCAGTGTGGCCAAATTAATAAAAATGCCCGTAACCTAATTGTAAATTCGCTGACGAACTTCCCCCTTAGGATTTCAAAGATGGGTGGATATCATATTGCTATGGCTACTGCAGGTGGTATTGATATGAAACAGGTTAACCCGACAACTATGGAATCTAGGATTAAGGAAAACCTTTATTTTATAGGTGAGGTCTTAGATATCGATGGAGACACAGGAGGGTATAATATACAGGCAGCATTATCCACAGCTAATCTATGTGTAGGTGCTATACAAAGAAAGGGAGAAAAATGAGTATTTTAACATTAGAAACTATATCTAAAAGTTATTCTGATAGGGTTTTGTTTCAAGATATAAACTTAACCATTTTGGAAGATCAAAAGCTTGCACTTGTTGGTGTTAATGGAACGGGAAAGTCTACCCTATTAAAGATAATA
>CAYUEJ010000397.1:0-1655 GCA_964442565.1 uncultured Candidatus Epulonipiscium sp. | reverse complement strand
TATGTGAAACAAGCAAATACTCGTAATGATATAGGTAGAATGTCAGGGCAAATAGATGAACTGACAGAGGAAAACAAAGAAATAATGGTAAGATATGAAGCTAGGGATCTGGACGAGATTGAAAAAGAACCATGGAATGATTTAAAGCAGGATTTTGAAACCTATAGGATTGAACGGGAAAATGCCATAAATACAATGGATGTTAATAATAGATTAATTTCTGGGGGGCTAATAGACCAACTGATACAATATAGTCAGCCTGCCTATGATAAAATTGAATATATGATAGAGTTGAATCAGGAACTAGCACAAGAGGCAGCCTTAGATAACAATAGGCTATATAGGACTGCAACAACTGTTACAATCATCATTATTATAATAGGATTAGGGGTAGGTGTAGGATTAGCAACTTATCTATCTCTTTATATACCATCAGCAACCAAGAAGGGATTAGACTTTGCACAGGCCCTGGGTGAGGGAGACCTAACCTTTAACATTGGCGATGTTAACTCAAAGGATGAACTAGGTCAGCTTATACACGCACTAAGGGAGGCACAGCAAAAGATGCGGATGGCAGTGATGCAAATTGCAACAGAATCAGAGGAAGTATCTGCTTCATCAGAGGAACTTTCTGCGACAATTGAAGAAGTGAACGTCACATTTGAAACTATATCTGATAATACATTAGGTATAGTAGATGGTATGCAAGAAATCAACGCAGCGACAGAAGAACTAACAGCCACGATAGATGAAGTTAATTCGGGTGTTACACAACTAGCATCTACCTCATCAGATGGTAATACAGAAGCCTCAAAGATTAAGGCAAGGGCAGAAACGATCAAAGTCCAAGGCCAAGAATCAAAAGATACAACAGATGGATTATTAGAAGAAAAGGGACTGGCTATCGTAAATGCTATAGAAGAAGGAAAAGTAGTTCATGAAATATCCATCATAGCAGAGTCAATCGCATCCATTGCTGCTCAGACCAACCTACTCGCACTGAATGCTACGATTGAAGCAGCACGGGCAGGAGAATCTGGTAGAGGATTTGCAGTGGTAGCAGACGAAATCAGAAAACTAGCAGAACAATCAGATGAATATGTAACAGGGATTCAATCTGTCGTAGGTAGTGTAGGATCTGCGTTTACTAACTTATCTAGGAACGCACAAGATATAATGGAATTTATAAATACAGAGGTAGTCAAGGACTATGATTTGCTTATTGATACAGGAGAGCGCTATGAAAAAGATGCCGTATTCTTTGATGGCATCTCCCAAGAAACAGCCTCTATGGCACAACAACTAAATGCTTCAACTGAAGAAATTGCATCGGTCATCATAAGTATAGCTGGCAACATGGATGATGCATCGTCTAATTCTAACGAAGTAATCGTGGGAATGGAACAAACAACAATTGCACTGGAACAAATCGCAGCAGCGGCTCAGAGCCAAGCAGAAACAGCGGAGAGATTAGATCAATTAATACATGGTTTTAGAATATAAAAACCACTATATGGGAAGTATTGAAATCGGCAAAGATTACATATTTATTCTGTGGCTTCCAGGTGTGGTGTATTTGCTAAAACAGATGTCCAGTCTCTCTTAAACGAAGGCATGACCAAGGAAGACCTATAAGTGGAAAGAAAAGTGTAAGT
>CAYUEJ010000396.1:0-1657 GCA_964442565.1 uncultured Candidatus Epulonipiscium sp. | reverse complement strand
ACATGGGATGGATCTAATGAACCTGATGTACATGCTGATCCACTTGAAGCAGCTATGCCATTCATATCTAGAAGTAGTAATAAGGATTCCCCTTCCACAAATTCAAAGCCGATGTTAACATTGTTTGGGAGTCTTTTTTCCCTGTGGCCGTTTAGCCTTGCGTATGGTATTTCTTTTAAAATACCGTCTATAATATGGTCCCTAATTGTCCTGATTTTATTATTTTTATTATCTAGATTCTCATAGGATAGTTCAAGGGCCTTTGCAAGTCCTACAATGCCTGGCACGTTTTCTGTGCCTCCGCGCCTACCACGCTCCTGGGCACCTCCGTGAATTAGTGGGCAAAGTCTAACGCCTCTTCTAATGTAGAGTACCCCTATGCCCTTAGGTCCATATATTTTATGACCCGAAAGAGATAAAAGGTCTGCACCTAGTTCATTTACGTCGATTCGTTCTTGTCCTATAGCCTGTACAGCATCTGTATGGAAAGTTATATCGTGTTTTTTTGCAACTGCACCTATTTCCTTAATTGGCATTATTGTACCAATCTCGTTGTTGGCATACATAATGGATATTAAAATTGTGGTGTCTTTAATAGCTGCTTCTACCTGTTCTGGGGTTACTAGACCGTATTCATCAACGTCTAAGTAAGTTACTTCATAGCCGTGTTTTTCCAGGTATTCACAGGTGTGAAGTACTGCGTGGTGTTCGATTTTAGTTGTTATTATGTGGTTTCCTTTTCGGCCAACTCTTGCAGCAGTTCCTTTAATTGCCCAGTTATCAGACTCGGTTCCTCCCGATGTAAAGAAAATCTCATTAGGCTTTGCCCCAATTATATTCGCAATAGATTCCCTTGCGTCATCAACTGCTTTTTTATTAATCTGAGCTATTTGATAAACACTGGATGGGTTGCCAAAATTTTGTGTGAAGTATGGCATCATGGCATCTAGTACTTCTGGTTTTGTTGGGGTTGTAGCTGCGTGATCAAAATATATTCTTTCCATAGTGATTTACTCCTTTATATTTGCTTTTTCGTAATCATTAACTAATGTCTCTAGCATAATTGAGTCAACAACATCGTTAATGCCATCTCTTATTTTAATCCAAACTTCCTGGGTTATACACCTATCATGATTTGTGCACTGATTCATACTTTCTTCGCAGCTACAACTTGTTGGTGCAAGTGAGCCTTCTAGTACCCTTAAGATTTGACCAACTGAGATATCCTTAGGATCTTTTGCTAGTTTATATCCGCCCTGAGCTCCCCGCCTACTTTTTACGTAGCCAGCCTTGCGAAGCAGTGCTATTAGTTGTTCTAAGTAATTATCTGAAACATCTACATCGCTTGCGATTTCTTTAATTGTCATGTAGTCATCTTTTGCATAAACGCCTAGAGATATCATTGCTTTTAAACCATATTGTCCCTTGGTTGATAGTTTCATATTAACACCTCTTTTCAATCCCTAGTGATTCGGTCGGGATTCTGTTTATAGATTAACACTATGAATTACCTTTGTCAATACCTTAAGTGTAAAATATGGTATGTGCGTCACACACAGCTTCGCCGCAAAAGTGCCACTCATATACCATATGCAGAAGGGTCCGTATATCCTATTTAGTACTTTTGCACCGCTAGGTGTGTACTAAGTAGGATATA
>CAYUEJ010000395.1:0-1663 GCA_964442565.1 uncultured Candidatus Epulonipiscium sp. | reverse complement strand
CAACATCTTTTGTTAGGTTCTCTAATAATTGTAAGTATCTTTCTTCATGGTTTTTTTCAACTTTAGATACTAAGTCAAATAAAACAGCGATTTTAGCAAATCCTTCTGCTCTTGCATCTTCTGCAAATTTAGCGTACATATCTGTCCACTCATAGTTTTCACCTGCAGCAGCATCTTTAAGGTTAGTTGCTGTATCTTGAATACCATCGTTAAGTAGTTTAAACCAAAGTTTTGCATGTTCTTGCTCATTCCTAGCTGTTTCTTCAAAAAAGTCAGCAATTTGGTTTAATCCTTCTTTTTTAGCTTTTGAGGCGTAGTATGTATATTTATTCCTCGCCATCGATTCCCCTGCAAATGCTTCTTGTAAATTCGCTTCTGTTTTTGTCCCTTTAAGTTCCATACTAAATTCCTCCCTGTATTGGTTTATAGTTTATAATGATTATTCTTTAATAATCCCTAACTACTATTATAAGGTATATTTACTTATAATTCAATACCTTTATGGAGATTTATCATATATCTTGCTTGATTAACGCTCTTCTATCTTTATATACTCTCTTCTTTCTAAAATATTCTTATAGGCAGGCCTAATAATCCTCCCCCCACTTATCAGCTCCTCAACTCTATGGGCACACCATCCTGAAATTCTAGCAATTGCAAATATTGGAGTATGAAGCTCCTCTGGTATATTTAGCATATTGTAAACAAATCCTGAGTAAAAGTCTACGTTAGCGCATATTTCCTTATCTACTTGCTTTACCTTACTAAATATATCTGGTGTTAGTCTTTCAATTGTAGCATAAAGATTGAATTCCTTATCCATTCCTTTTTCTTTAGCAAGTTGAATAGCCTTTTGCTTAAGAAGTATAGCTCTTGGGTCGGACAATGTATACACAGCATGCCCCATACCATATATAAGTCCGGAACCATCAAATGCTTCTTTTCTTAAGATTTTTTCGATATATGCTGCAACCTCAGCCTCATCCTCCCAATTTTTTACGTTGGCTTTAATATCTTCCATCATCTCAAGCACCATTGCATTAGCCCCACCGTGTAATGGACCTTTTAAGGATCCTATAGCAGCCGCAATTGCTGAGTAGGTATCTGTTCCTGTTGATGATGCTACATTAACGATAAAGGTCGAGTTATTACCGCCCCCGTGCTCCGCATGGATTGTAAGGGCCACATCAAGAAGTTCTGCCTCTGCCTTTGTGTACTGGCTATCTGCCCTCACCATATGAAGGATGTTTTCAGCTGTGCTCAGATGTGGTTGTGGGTTGTGTATATATAGACTCTCATTATCATGATAGTGAATCTTAGCTTGATAACCGTAAGCAACCATAGTTGGAAATCTTGCAATAAGTTCGATACATTGCCTTAGCACATTATCTATATCTGTGCTATCTGGGTTATTATCGTAAGAATATGATGCAAGTACAGCCCTTGTTAATTTATTCATAATATCTTTACTAGGAGCCTTTAAAATCATATCCTCCGTAAAACCGTAAGGTAATGCACGAAAATCTGCCAAAAGTTCATTAAAGTCATCTAGCATTTCCTTGCTTGGCAATTCTCCGAATAATAGTAAATAGCATGTTTCTTCAAACCCAAATCTACCTTCTAATTCAGCATTATTTACTAAATCGTTAACATCATACCCCCT
>CAYUEJ010000394.1:0-1670 GCA_964442565.1 uncultured Candidatus Epulonipiscium sp. | reverse complement strand
CTAGTTCAGATAACAAGGCAAAGGAAAAGCCTATCATTAAGCGAACAAATAACCCAGTCATGTAGCTGTTGTAATAGCCTATACAAAGAAATATCCTATGACTACGCTATGGTTGGAATTGAAAAAGAAATTCGTGATATAGTAAGGGAAAGTAACCATAGCAAGATTCAAATTCATTGCTCATTAAAACTCATGTCTTATATCAAAAATAATATACAGATAAAAGATGATTTAGAGTCAAAATATAATATAGAAGTGTTTTTGCTGCAAGAGCAGACATTAGCCCATATCCAATATAAAGTTAAAGTAATATCTTAGCAAATAATGGCTTTAAAAGGTTTGACATAAGCATATAATTATGTTATGATTCTAAAGTGTTTTAGCCGCTCGGAGAGGTTCTAAAAACTTATTTAATTAAGTACCGTATTCGGCGAGTATCGGACCAAGGAGGTGCACGTATGTACGCAATAATTGAAACAGGTGGTAAGCAATACAAAGTTCAAGAAGGCGATGTTATTCATGTAGAGAAGTTAAACGTTGCAGCAGGTGAAACTTTCACATTTGACAATGTTTTAGCATTAGTAGCAGAAGACTCATTCACAGCAGGTAACCCTACTGTAGAAGGCGCAACTGTTACAGCTTCAGTAATTGAAGAAGGTAAAGGTAAGAAGCTTACTGTATACAGATACAAATCTAAGAAAACTTACAGTAGAAAGCTTGGTCATAGACAACCATTTACAAAACTTACAATCACAGCAATCAACGCTTAATTGATACTATGATTAAGGTAAACTTACATTACAATAAGCAAGGTAATCTATGGAGATTTGTTTTAGATGGACATGCAGGCTATGCTGATCATGGGCAGGACATTGTATGTGCAGCTGTAAGTATGACAGTAATTAATACAATAAATTCTATAGATTCATTAACTAAAGAGGCCTTATTGTTAGACCAAGATGACGAGAGAGGATACATTGATTGTACCTTTCCAGATATTAAGGCTAATCAAGGCACGAGTGAAGCCAGGCTTCTTCTAGAAAGTATGGTCTTAGGATTAAAGAGTATACAAGAAGAGTACGGAGAATATATACAAGTTATTAGAAACAAGTAATTCATCAGGAGGTGAATAATATGTTAAACTTAAACCTTCAGTTTTTTGCTTCTAAAAAGGGAGTTGGGTCATCAAGAAACGGACGTGACTCAGAATCTAAAAGATTAGGTGCTAAAAGAGCAGATGGACAAGTAGTTTTAGCGGGTAACATCTTATACCGTCAGCGCGGAACAAAAATTCATCCAGGGCATAATGTAGGTCTTGGTAAAGATCACACATTATTTGCATTAGTAGATGGTAAAGTTAGTTTCGAACGTAAGGGCAGGAATAAAAAACAAGTTTCTGTATATCCAGTAGCGCAAGAAGCATAATAGTATTATCCAAAGGGGGTTTCAACATTTGTTTGAAACCTTTTTTGCTTTTATTAAAACAAGTAAGGAGGGTCATATGTTTATAGATCGTGTAAAGATATTTATAAGTTCGGGAAAAGGCGGAGACGGTAGTGTTTCCTTTAGAAGAGAAAAGTATGTACCAAGTGGTGGCCCTGATGGCGGAGATGGTGGCAAGGGTGGCAGTGTTATATTTGAGGTAGACCCAGGGGTTAATACCCTTATTA
>CAYUEJ010000393.1:0-1675 GCA_964442565.1 uncultured Candidatus Epulonipiscium sp. | reverse complement strand
TAACTGAAAAATTATTTGAAGAAATTGCTCCAAAATATGTAGATCGTAATGGTGGTTATACAAGAATCATCAAAATTGGTCCACGTAAAGGTGATGCAGCTAAAGAAGTAATTATTGAGTTAGTATAATACCGAGGGATTAAGATGAGTCTTAATCCCTTATTTGTATTTATATATCTATCTGATACCATGTATTAATATGTAAGTTAAAACTTATAATAAGTTTTAATTTACTTATTAATATATAACAAGAGCAGGTGAAAAAATGGAACATATGGTAAAAGCACAAAATGTAACATTTAAATATCATAAACATAATGAGCAAGGTGAGATAGAAGAGTCCTTTACTGCTTTAGATAACATAAATCTAAACATAAAAAAAGGTGAGTTTGTAGTTATAGTAGGACACAATGGTTCAGGCAAATCAACTTTTGCAAAACACTTAAATGCAATTCTTACACCTATGGAAGGAATGCTATTAATAAAAGGTATTGATACAAAAGATGCCAGAAGGATTTGGGAAATTAGACAGGTGGCAGGTATGGTATTCCAAAACCCAGATAATCAAATTGTTGCAACTATAGTAGATGAAGATGTAGCATTTGGCCCTGAAAACTTGGGAATTGAGCCTGATCAGATAAGAAAAAGAGTTGATGATGCGCTAGAAGCAGTCGAGATGACAGACTACAAAGAGCATTCTCCTAACTACTTATCAGGGGGACAAAAACAAAGGGTGGCCATAGCAGGTGTATTAGCCATGAAACCTGAATGTATCGTTTTTGATGAGCCAACAGCAATGCTAGATCCGGTTGGGCGGAGTGAAGTATTAAAGACAATTCATAAACTTAATGAGGAAGAAGATATTACAATTATTCATATTACACATTATATGCAAGAGGCAATAAATGCAGATAGAGTCATTGTAATGGAGGAAGGAAACATCATAATGGAAGGAACTCCTAGGGAGGTGTTTTCCAAGGTTAAGAAGTTAAAGGAACTTGGACTAACGGCGCCTGATGCAACAACACTTGCCTATGAACTCCAAAAACGTGGAATTGATATAAGTACAGAAATACTATCTACGGAAGAGGTGGTGGACGCTATATGGCAATTAAACTCCAAGATGTAACTCATGTATATAATCCAGAGAGCCCCTTCGAAAAGGAAGCACTATCTAATGTAACTTTGCATATTCCTAAGGGTGAATTTGTTGGCCTTATAGGTCATACAGGTTCAGGCAAAAGCACACTTATACAACACTTAAATGGCCTTATGAAACCAACAGCTGGGAAAGTATATATTAACGGCAAAGATATACACAGTAAGGAAATACAGTTAAAAGACATTAGGCAACAGGTAGGGCTTGTATTTCAGTATCCAGAGTATCAATTATTTGAAATGACTATATATAAAGATGTAGCTTTCGGTCCCAAAAATATGGGATTATCTGAGGAAGAGGTTAAAGAAAGAGTTAACACTGCACTTGGCATGGTAAATATCGAAGAAGATATGTATGAGAAATCTCCTTTTGAGCTTTCAGGTGGTCAAAAAAGAAGAGTGGCCATTGCTGGTGTATTAGCCATGAAGCCAGATATACTTATCTTAGATGAGCCAACAGCAGGTCTTGATCCTAAAGGTAGGGAAGAAATATTGGATCAAATTGCTAAGATGCATAG
>CAYUEJ010000392.1:0-1681 GCA_964442565.1 uncultured Candidatus Epulonipiscium sp. | reverse complement strand
TTAGGTTGTTTTCCATATCTTTAGGGTCTAATATCTTATTTGTATCTTTAAAGGCAACTCCCAAAACCCTAAGGGCTTCATCAGACATATCATTAGCAGCATTTAAATAGTTAGTTTTCATTTCAGCGGTTAATGGAATAATCTCACCACCTACTAAGGCGCTACTTGAAAGACCAAGAAGATTATCTATTGCACCCTTGGTATAAACTCTGTAGCTGTCACCCTCTTTATTAAGGGTAGACATAAGCTTCCTATCAGAATCAAAGGGGTTTTCAGAAAGCCTAGGATGCTCAGCATTTAGCTGGTTACGTGTAAAACCGTATTGGTTACCTAATACTACCAATGATATTTCAGTTGGGTCTCCAGTTCCTTCCCCATTTTCGTAGGTGGCATCTGAACATAGCACAAAAGATTTAATAAGTAGCTCTTTATCCTTAGAAGCCTTAAGATTTTCCTTATTAGGAGTAACATCCTCAAGATTATTCATTGTATAGTGTTTTAAAACTGTCATTTTATTTTGGGTAAGGGTTCCAGTTTTATCTGAGCATATAATATTCACAGAGCCAAGGGTCTCAACGGCAGTTAGCTTTTTAACAATAGCGTTAGTTTTAGACATTCTTGTAACACCAAGTGCAAGCACGATAGCTACAATTGCTGCCAATCCCTCAGGGATAGCTGCAACGGCTAGACTTATAGCAGTTAAAAGCATCTCAAACAAGTCTCTTTGTTGGATAAGTGCAATGACAAAGATAAGGGCACATACACCTATTGCTAAAAAACCAATAATTTTACCAAGTTCATCTAATCTTCTTTGAAGAGGTGTCATTTCATCAGAGTCTTCATCAAGGATTTTTGCTATTTTACCAATCTCAGTATCCATAGCTGTTGAAACAACTACACCCTCACCACGTCCATAGGTAGAAAGTGTGGACATAAATGCCATGTTAGACTTATCACCTATAGGGGTCTTCGGATCCGCATGGATACTTGTCGCATCCTTGTCAGATGGTACAGACTCACCTGTTAGTGCAGATTCTTCAATTTGAAGGTTTGCACTTTCAACTAATCTAAGATCAGCAGGTATAAATCTGCCAGCATCAATTATTACAATATCTCCGGGAACAATCTTCTCAGAGTCAACCTCTACAAGCCTACCATCACGCCTAATGAGGGACTTTGGAGTTGTCATTTGTTGTAGCGCCTCAATGGCTTTCTCTGCCTTATACTCCTGAATAACTCCTATCACTGCATTGAGGGTAATAACTAAAATAATAATGATGGCATCTACATATTCACCAATTGCAAATGTTACTACAGCAGCGGCCAAAAGAACGTAGATTAGAACATCTTTGAGTTGTCCCATTAATAATGAAATAAGGCTCTTCTTTGGCTTTCCCTTGAGTTTGTTTTCCCCATATTTCTCAAGTCTAGCATTTGCCTCTTCATTTGTAAGCCCAACCAATGGGTCTACGCTTAATTCCTTTAAAACTTCCTTAACAGATTTTGAAAACCACATAATACACACCCTTCCTATATACAATATTATTGTGTGCAAATACCCAAAAATTATTTATCTATTGTATATTTTGAATGGATTATATCACCATATTGGAGAGCTTGCAATACTATTTAAAAATAGAATTCTTAAATGACATCTAGCAGATAATTTGGTATAATGTCA
>CAYUEJ010000391.1:0-1699 GCA_964442565.1 uncultured Candidatus Epulonipiscium sp. | reverse complement strand
TTAGAAGGGCTTGCTGCACACCCTCACCACTAACATCTCTTGTTATAGATGGGTTTTCTGATTTACGTGCAATCTTATCTATCTCATCAATATATATAATTCCCATTTCTGCTCTTTCAACATCGTAATCCGCAGCCTGCAGTAATTTTAGTAATATATTCTCAACATCTTCCCCTACATACCCTGCTTCCGTTAAGGATGTTGCATCTGAAATTGCAAAAGGAACGTTAAGAACCCTAGCCAGTGTTTGTGCTAGTAAGGTTTTACCTGAGCCTGTTGGTCCTAACATTAAAACGTTACTTTTTTGTAACTCTACATCATCATAAGATTCTCCTGAATAAACCCGCTTATAATGGTTATAAACTGCTACTGATAATGCCTTCTTTGCATCGTGCTGACCTATAACATATTCATCCAGTATGCTTTTAATCTCCCTTGGTGTTGGAAGTTCTGGCATATCTGTATAGTTTAACATATCTTCAAATTCATCTTCTATTATTTCAGAACATAACTCTATACATTCATCACAAATATATACATTAGGCCCTGAAACTAGTCTACGCACCTGCTCTTGTCCTTTTCCACAAAATGAACACCTTAATAGTTTTGTTTCATCAAATTTCGAAGCCATCGTAACACCTCTGTTTCTAAAATTTCTATTTCCTTGTTTCTATTATCTCGTCAATTATACCATACTCTTTACCTTCAACTGCATTCATAAAGAAATCTCTTTCAACATCTTTAGCAATCTTCTTAAGTGGCTGACCTGTGTTTTCACTAAGCATTTCATTCAAACGTTGTTTGGTTTTTAGGATATGCTCTGCATGAATTTGAATATCAGTCGCTTGCCCTCTTGCTCCGCCTAAAGGTTGATGAATCATTATTTCTGCATTAGGTAGCGCAAAACGTTTGCCCTTAGTTCCACCTGCTAATAAGAATGCTCCCATACTTGCTGCCATTCCCATGCAAATAGTAGATACATCTGATTTAATATATTTCATTGTATCATAAATTGCCATACCATCAACAATTGCTCCACCCGGACTATTAATATACAGGCTTATATCCTTGTCTGGATCATCTGCCTCTAAAAATAGTAATTGTGCAACCACAAGGTTAGCTGTTACATGGTTTACTTCATCAGCTAATATAATGATTCTATCTTTAAGTAACCTTGAATATATATCATAAGATCTTTCCCCACGATTGGTTTGTTCTACTACAACTGGTACTAAAGACATACTATACTACCTCCTATAATCTTCCCCTATTATTTTCTTTTTATCTATTGTATTATTACTTTACTATGGCACTATCTACTACTAATTTCACAGATTTTGATATTTTAAGATCGTCCTTTATCATTTCTGTTTCATTTTCTCCAATTGTCTTCTTAATATCTTCTGCTTTCATATTAAAACGTTCTGCCATAGTTGTAATTTCTTCTTCTACATCTTCATCTGTAACTGGCATATCTTCTGCCTTTGCAATAGCTTCTAATACAAGACGTGACTCTAACTGAACCTTGGCATCTTTTTCAAAGTTTTCTTTAAGCGCATCCATTGTTTGACCTGTATATTGTAGGTACATTTCCATGTTAAGACCTTGTTGTCCCATTCTTTGAGCAAAGTCGTTGATATTACGGTTTACTTGGTCTTCTATCATTGCTTCTGGAAGTTCTAATGTTGCATTATCAACT
>CAYUEJ010000390.1:0-1707 GCA_964442565.1 uncultured Candidatus Epulonipiscium sp. | reverse complement strand
CCTATAACTTTGGTAAACCAGACCAAGAATTCCTGACTACACTGACTATTGCTAAGGCAAGGGAATATGTAGCCCAGGGGCAATTTCCGGCAGGCAGCATGGGGCCAAAGATAGAAGCAGCTATTGACTATATCGAAAATGACGGTGGAACAATGATAATTACATCCATGGATCTTTTGAAAGATGCAATTGCAGGTAAGGCGGGTACACTAATTACCAAGTAAAGTATTGGATATATGAATAGGGTGAGTTAAATTTTAGAACAATCATCATTACCGAGATACCAAAAGATAGCACTGGATATTGCCAATGCTATTTATAAAGGTCAAATTAAAGAAGGGGATAGATTACACGGCAGATCGACTCTGGCGGGTAGATATAATGTATCTCCCGAGACTATTAGAAGGGCTATTAAACTTTTGGAAGATATAGGCGTTGTGCAGTCTTCAAGAGGAAGTGGAATAACAGTCCTATCTAAGGAAAATGCTTTTATATATATCAATAAATTTCAAAAAATAGAAAGTATATCTTATCATAGGAAAAGGATTATTTCCTTAATCAATCAAAAGAAAGAATTAGATGATCAAATAATAGAATCAGTAGATAAGATTATTGACTATTCAGTTACACTAAGTAATATTTCACCTATAACCCCATTAGAGATTGAAATCCCTAAGGGATGCAAGATAATAGGTGAATCAATAGAAGATGTGAAATTTTGGCAACACACAGGTTCAACTATTGTAGGAATTAAGAGAAAAGGGGACATTATACTATCCCCTGGGCCCTACGCAACTTTTGAAGAAGACGATATTTTAGTTGTTATAGGGGACCCAGAAGTCTATGATGCCGTAAAATTATTTTTAAGTGAAAAATTAGAGAAGAGCTAGCCCAGATACCGTGCTTGTCACCTTCTTTCTGATACTTTTGCAACCCAGGTTGTGTGTATCAGGAAGAGTGTGACAAGCATTTTTTGTATGAAATTTGACAACTGACAACCTATAGTATAGTATTAAGTTGTTAGTTTTAAGAAGCAAAACGAGCAAGAAAGGAAAATTATGATTATTACAAGGAAAAAAAGTAAGAGGAAATTGTTAGCTACGATATTAGCACTAGGAACAACATTAGCAGTACTCGGGGGATGTTCATCAAGTGCTAAGAATGTAGGCGCGGGTGGTAAGAAAAAGATTATATTTGCAGATGCAGGGTGGGAAAGTATACAATTACACAATGATATAGCAGGATTTATAATTGAAGAAGGATATGGATATGAAACAGACATATTACCTGGTTCAACAGCAGCTACCTTTGCAGGATTTAGAAAAGGTGATATAGATGTTTACATGGAGGTGTGGACAGAGAACTTACTTGAGGCGTATCCAGAGGCAATTGAAGCTGGAGACATTAAAGAAGTGTCAATTAACTTCGATGACAACGCACAGGGACTATATGTACCAACTTACTTAATAGAGGGTGATCTGGAGAAGGGGATAGAGCCACTTACACCAGATTTAAAGACAGTGAAAGATTTAGAAAAATACCCAGAAATCTTTAAAGATCAGGAAGAACCAACGAAAGGTAGGATATATGGATCACCACCAGGGTGGAGTGCAGATACTATTATGCAACAAAAAATAGAAACCTATGGTCTTGATAAGACATTTAACTATTTTAGTCCAGGATCAGATACAGGTCTTAGTGCATCAC
>CAYUEJ010000389.1:0-1707 GCA_964442565.1 uncultured Candidatus Epulonipiscium sp. | reverse complement strand
TGCATCTTCTACATGTCTTACATATATATCTTGAAAAGCACTAACCTCCCCAAGACTTCTCATATCTGCATTTGATTTTATACCTTCCTTAGCTAATAGATTTTGCCAAGAATCCTCGTCATCACCCACCATATCATTACGAGCATGATCCCCAGAAACAAGCATTAATGGTTTAAGTGTTACTTTAGCTACTTCATCTTGAATAAGTTTCCTGATTACATGTGGAATTTCTGGGTACCCTTCAACATTTGCAATATATACCTTATCATATCCCTTATCTCCCAAAACCTGCTGCAAGCAAGAGTAGCATGCATTTGCATGATGTGGTGTTCCGTGCCCCATTAAAACAAAGTTATCCTCCTTGTTTAAATGCTCCGCCATTGCTTCTACAAAGATTTCATAATCATCTGGCGCACCGTCCCTGCCCTTAAAGTATAGAGCTGGCCTTCCAAGGCTAAGTTTCTTAAAAAACTTCTTGTGCTTAAATTTAGAAACCACTGATTTTATATAGTCATACTCTAGACCTGGTATTATATGAAGGGGCTGGACTATAACCTCTTCGTAGCCATCGTCCATAAGTTTTTGCAAGGCTTCCTCTGGGGTATCAACATGGATATTGTCCCTCTTTTTTAATCTATTAATAATGATGTGGGCTGTATAGGCCCTCCTAACATCATATTCAGGGAAGTTTTCTCTAATCTTATCCTCAACAACGTCTATTGTTTTTTTACGTGTATCTGCAAATGTCGTTCCGAAACTTACAACAAGAATTGCTTTTTTCATGGTGTCCTCCTATATGTTATACTATCCCTCAAATGACCTTGCTCTTTCTAAAAACTTTTCTATATGCCCTTTTGTATGGGTTACATTAATAAATAAGGCCTCAAATTGTGATGGCGAAATATAAAATCCACCCTCTATCATATGTGCAAAAAATCTTGCATACCTTTTAGTATCACTAGTTTTTACATCTGTAAATGTTTTGATTTCTGGTAAGTCACTGAAAAACATTGTCATCATAGATCCCTGCCTATTAATTACTAGTGGTATGTCTTTTTCTTTTGCTATCTTTTTCATCCCGTTTTCAAGAATAGCCGCTATTTCTTCAATATAATCATAATAAGAGGGGTTAGTATTTAGTTTTTGCACTGTTGCAAGGCCAGCTGCCATTACAATCGGGTTACCTGACATTGTTCCTGCTTGGTAGACCGGGCCAATTGGTGATAGATATTCCATAATATCTCTTCTTCCACCAAATGCACCACATGGTAGGCCTCCACCCATAATCTTTGCAAAGGTAATTAAATCTGGCTTTATATTATATATGCTCTGGGCGCCTTTATAATCAACCCTAAAGCCTGTCATAACTTCATCAAATATTAATAGTGCACCTTCTTGTGTACATAACTGTCTTAGCCTATCCATAAACTCCTGTGTAGATGGGATAACCCCCATATTGCCAGCTATTGGCTCAATTATAACTCCCGCTATCTGCTCCTTATGCTGATTAAATAAGTCTGCTACACTTTTTATATCATTGTAGTTTGCTATTAATGTATTATTTATACTATCTTGTGGTACTCCTAGTGAACCGGGAATATTTTGTGTTAACACACCTGATCCTGCTTCAACTAAAAACCCATCATAATGCCCATGATAACACCCTGCAAATTTAATAATCTTATCCCTACCTGTATACCCCCTAGC
>CAYUEJ010000388.1:0-1715 GCA_964442565.1 uncultured Candidatus Epulonipiscium sp. | reverse complement strand
AGAGAATATTTTAATACCTATAAAATTACAGGAATTTGGTCTTACTAACCATCAAGCTCTTAGTGTGTATGGCCAGTTCACTGGGATGACAATGCCCCTAATTTTCTTTCCCTCATTAATTACAGCTTCCCTGGCAACTGCCCTTATACCTGCCGTCTCCCATGCTAAGGCCAGTAGAAATCAGAATCAGCTACAGTTTACAGTATCTAAAACAATCCAGTTTACCCTGCTTATCGGAATTGGTGCAACTGCCCTTTTTATGTCCCTGCCCCATGAAATCTCCGTTGTTGTCTATAATCAACCTGCTGTTGGAAATATGCTTTATGCGCTATCTTTTATTTGCCCATTTTTTTACCTAGAATCTACCTTATTAGGTATGTTAAATGGCCTAGGGAGGCAGTTTGAAACCGTAATAAGCAGTATTATAGGGTCAGTGATTTGTATTGTGATTATATATTTTGCAGTGCCCTATAAGGGAATCTTAGGTTTCATTGCCGGTCTTATTATATCCTCTACATTTATTACAATTTTGCACCTTGCAAATGTGCTAGCATATACATCCATAACTATCGATTTTGTTAATTGGTTCCTAAAGCCAGCCTTAGCAGCAGTTGCTGGCGCCTTAACCATAAAATATATCTTGCATAATTACTTAGTTAATATCTTCTCATATCTAGTATCAACTTTAATAGCAATTGGTGCCCTTGGCATCTTTTACATATTATTCGTATTCTTATTAGGTTCACTGACTTTAGATGATCTTCGTATCTTCAAGAAAAGTGGCAAATAAGTCCTTATTGGGGCACACAACTCGGGTTGAAAAGCCCCAAAAAGGACTTATCTGCCACACTATGGTCTGTAAGGAAAGTAGAACCTTCTTAATTATATAAGAAATAGCTACTCCTTACGTTCATAATAAATCCTGCCCACTAATTCATCAGGTAGATACTGCTGCTCCACGTAACCACCTGGATAATCATGTGGGTACTTGTAACCTTCCCCTCTTCCAAGCTTAGATGCCCCCTTATAATGGGCATCCCTAATATGGATAGGTACACTATCAATCTGTATGTCCTTAACATCCTTAAGAGCCTTATCGATTGCCACATAGGCTGCGTTACTCTTAGGGGCTAGGGCTACATAGGTAGCCGCCTGGGATAGTATAATACGCCCCTCTGGCATCCCTATTCTCTCTAGGGCCATCATTGCATTAGTAGCTACAACTAGAGCCTGTGGGTCAGCGTTACCTACATCCTCAGCGGCTGCAATAATAATACGTCTTGCAATGAACTTAGGATCCTCTCCGGCATATATCATTCTAGCTAGATAATAAACCGTAGCATCTGGATCTGAGCCTCTCATACTCTTAATAAATGCCGAAATCGTATCGTAATGCTGGTCTCCACTTTTATCATAACCAATAGCCCTTTTTTGTATACATTCCTGGGCTACTTCTAAGGTAATTTCTATCTTACCATGGTCATTTCGCTGTGTGGTTGTAACTGCAAGCTCTACCGCATTAAGGGCCGCCCTAGCATCCCCATTTGAAACCTCAGCTAAAAACTTAAGTGCATCTTCGTTAATTATCGCCTCATAAATTCCGAGACCTTTTTCCTCGTCCCTAAGTGCCTGTATAATTAAATCACTAATATCCTCTTTAGTTAATGGGTACAGCTCAAAGACCTGTGACCTGGATATCAGGGCGCTATTTGCTT
>CAYUEJ010000387.1:0-1719 GCA_964442565.1 uncultured Candidatus Epulonipiscium sp. | reverse complement strand
GTAGTCTATAGCCATGTTTTAGAACCAGCAGATTTAGAGTCAGATTTAAGCAATAAATTCTATAGTAATAATGATTTACATGTACTATTTTACGGAGAAATTATAGGCACATACTTAGAAGAAAGATAAGAATAAGGAGTAAATAATGAGATTAAATAACTATATTAGCTCTACAGGGCTATGCTCAAGACGGGAAGCTGATAGGTTAATTGAGCAAGGCAGGGTAGAAATAAATGATAAAGTGGCAGTTTTAGGCGAGCGTGCCGGAGAAGGCGATAGGGTAACCGTAGATGGAAAGTTACTAGTACAAAAGAAAAACAATGTATATATGGCACTAAACAAACCAGTTGGTATTACCTGTACAACAGAAAGACATATAGAGGGGAATATAATAGATTTTATAAACTACCCAGAGAGAATTTTCCCCATAGGCAGATTAGACAAGGACTCAGAGGGACTGATTCTTTTAACCAATGATGGAAGCATTGTAAATGAAATATTAAGGGAAGAAAATAATCATAAAAAAGAATACATCGTAACTGTAAACAAAAAAATAAGACCCGATTTTATAAAGGGGATGTCAAATGGAGTTAGAATCTTTAATCCCGTTAAAAAAGAGCATACTATAACAAAAAAGTGTCAGATAGAACAGATAGATGATAGAAGTTTCAAAATTACCCTATCCCAGGGGCTAAATCGACAAATCCGCCGGATGTGCTCAAGTTTTGGATACAGTGTAGTAAAGCTAAAACGTATCAAAATCATGAACATTACCCTAGATGGCCTAAAGGTAGGCGAGTGGAGATACCTAACCGAGTCAGAGTTGTGTATCCCCTAGTATTGTGGCCAGGTGATACACATTATATCCAACCGCATTAACATAGTAACTAGTCACAATAGCAGTAGTAAAGTATATAGCCACAGTCACTTTTGCAACATCAGTTGTGTGTGGTGACTGTGGCTATGTACTTACCACCCATTTACTTAAGTTCTACAGCATACTTACCTTTTAATTCTTCCTGCTTGGCAGCATAAGCTTCGTTTTGCTTAGTAGCTGTAACGTGTTGCATTACCTGATCTTTTACCTCATCAAAAGTAACATCATTAGGTTCAGTAATTGAATCAAGCTCTATAATATGGTAACCAAATTGAGTTTGTACAGGCTCACTAATTTCGCCTGGCTTCATGCTAAATGCAGCATCTTCAAATTCTGGAACCATTCTACCACGTGTAAACTCTCCAAGTTCCCCGCCATGATCCTTTGAAGGACATGTTGAGTACTCAAGAGCAGCATCTGCAAATGAAAGTCCGCCTCTAATCTCTTCTAATGCCTTATCAGCAGTCTCTTTATCCGCTACTAAGATATGCTTTGCAGTTGCAGAAACTTCTGGCTTAAACATATCTGGGTTAGCATCAAAAAATGCCTTAGCATCTTCATCAGTTACCTTAATAGAAGTAATCAATTTGTTAGCAGCATACTGGATTAATAATGATTTTTCCATTTGTTTAAGAACTGTTTGGAACTCATCATCATTAGCAAGTTTATTTTCAATTGCATCTGAGTAAAGTAATTCTTGTGCTACGATTTCATTTAATAAATGTGCCTTACCTTCCTCGCCTTGGAACTGACCAGCATTTTGCCCAAGATTTTGCATAAGTGAAAACACATCTGAATCTTTAATCTCTCTACCGTCTACAATTGCTAGTACTTTATCTTCC
>CAYUEJ010000386.1:0-1723 GCA_964442565.1 uncultured Candidatus Epulonipiscium sp. | reverse complement strand
AGGTCTTTGGCTAGGGTTTCTAGAAGTTCATTACTAAGATTTCCCTCATTCTTTTTAATTATGTCCATTGCAACATCTAACCTATCATCAATAAGCTCATTAACAATTTTTGTCGAAGCTAAAGAGTTCGAAACCCTACTCATATGGTTATTAGCTAAACTTATAGCATCTTCGGTCATATGGTCGAAGAAAAACTTACTCACCATGTTTATAATAATATACCCAATAAGTGCAAATAATACTGTAATTAGCACTAAGGGAATTACATAGGTCTTCCAACTAACAAGTTTTTTTTCTGATATTCTAGTCATACTGGCACCCTCTTGTTTGTTTAATAATTTCAGATTGTTCGGATTGTTTATATGTTTAGTTTAATTTATATATAGCTAAAATGCAATATCTTTTCCTATTTCTTGAAATATTTATAAAAAGAAGTATAATATATATAATAGATAAATTTACATATAAACTGAGGTGGGATATGGAGTTTTACAAAATGCAAGGGGCGGGTAATGACTTTATAATTATCAATAATATGAATCTTAAAATCCCTATAGACAAACTATCTTATATTGCAAAAAAATTATGCAAAAGAAAGCTATCTATTGGCGCTGATGGTCTTATGGTGGTAGATTATCCTGATGGGGATAGTGATTTTAAGATGAGATTCTATAACCAGGATGGGTCTATTGGTGAAATGTGTGGTAACGGTGCCAGATGTATTGCTAGATATGCTTATGTTAATCATATTGCTGGGAAACATATGACTTTTGAAACTACTGCTGGTATTGTAGAAGCTGAAATTCTAGAAGGAAGGCTTGTAAAGGTTCTTCTAAATTACCCAGAAGTTATTCTCTTAGATCAGTCACTTGATATCGAAGGACGTATATACCAAGGTTCTTATGTTGAGCTCGGGAATCCCGGACTTCCCCATCTTGTAGTTGAACATAATATAACAGCTGATTTAGATGATTTACGTAAATTAGGTGAAAGGTTAAGGTATTATCCGACCCTTCATAAAGGTGCTAACGTTAACTTTTATACTATTGTAGATGAACATACTGCTATGGTTAAGACTTACGAACGCGGAGTCGAAGATTTTACTTTAGCTTGTGGCACGGGCTCTGCATCTACAGCTGTTTGCCTTTTACTTAAAGAACAGTTAAAGGGGAATAAGGTTAGAATTATAGTTGATGGTGGCGAATTATTTATTGACTGGAACAGGGATGATAAGCTATACCTGATTGGTGATACTAACATAGTTGCAAGGGGAATTATTATGGATGAAGCTCTTAAATTATAATGTAAAGGATAGGTGCTATGAAGAAAATAATATTAATACTACTATGTGCGGCTATTTTTACTAGCTGTAATAATGCTCAGGTAAATGAAGATGAAATAATCAAGGTTCAAGAAGTACAGCCTGAAGAATACATTGAACCTGATGTTCCTAGTGAGCCTCATGTAATCCTTAACGAAGATGGAGACACAATTAAAACCAGGTATAATCCACCTGAAGGATTTGCAAGGATAGATGCCAAGGCTGGAAGCTTTGGTGAGTTTTTGCAAAATCAGGTGCTAAAGCCATATGGAGAAAAAGCTTTATATTTTGATGGACGGGCAAAAAATTCAGAAGGAATCTATGATAGTGTTATAGAGGTAGATATAGGTGATAGGGATCTGCACCAGTGCGCTGATGCCATTATGCTGCTATGGGCTGAGC
>CAYUEJ010000385.1:0-1740 GCA_964442565.1 uncultured Candidatus Epulonipiscium sp. | reverse complement strand
CCGTATGCCTGAGCTATTGTGTCTAGCCTTTGGCTAAATTTATGAAGGGCATCTACATCTCCTTCTTCCCAAAGCTTCCAAAATGTTTCGTATAGTTCATTCATTTCCTGGCTGTCTGATATACTTGTAAGACCCTTAATACTTTCAAATATATCTGCTATAACACTAGACTCAATCTGGAATTGTTTTTGGGCTTTCATTACTTCTTCCCTTATTTCAGCCATTTCCTGATCTAGTAGGTAGGCTGCTTCTGCTGCTTTGCTAATTCTATCTTCGATATACTTTGGCATATTTTTTTTATATTTATATCGTAGCGAATGTTCAATTGTTGCCCAAAAATTCATGGCAAGGGTTCTTATTTGTATCTCTGTAAAGACAACTTTCTCTCCAAGCGCTGTTTGGATTGGGTATTTTATAATCATATGAAAACTACGGTATCCACTTGATTTCATATGTTCTATGTAGTCCCTTTCTTCTACAATAAATAAATCTTTCCCGTCTCTGTCTCTAATAATATCTACAACTTTATATATGTCCCCTACAAACTGACACATAATCCTAATTCCCGCTATATCCTCCATTTCAGTTTCTAAATTTTCCAAGGATATATTCTTCTTTTTGGATTTCTCTATAATGCTTGAGATTGACTTAACACGCCCTGTAACAAACTCAATGGGAGAGTATTCGTCTAATAATCTATACTCGTTCCTAATACTTCTAAATTTCACCTTCAACTCTTCAACTGCTTGCTCATATGGAATTAATACATGTTTCCATTTTCGCATTTCCATACCCATCCACCACCTTTGCTACTAATACTATCAATATTATTATACCAAATTAAAATCTTAATTCAATGAATATTTAGACCCTAAATAGTTCATATTTATTTATTTTTCTCATATATTGTACAAACACCTATGAGAGGGAAGTGGTCATATGGCAAAAAATAACCTTGTAATGGGCACCTTGATTTTGGCACTAGCAAGTTTTATTACACGGATTTTTGGTTTTATATTTAGAATATATATGTCTAACGTTATGGGCGCTGAAGCACTTGGCCTTTACCAGCTTGTTTTTCCAATCTTTATCTTGGCCTGGACAATATCTGGAGCTGGAATTTCTGTTGCTGTTTCACAACTTGTAGCTAGAGAAACAGGTAAAAAACAAAGTGGAAATGCCCTTCGCATTGCAAGGGTTGCCGTTATTTTATCTACAATTATAGGATGTATTATATCTGTTATCCTATATGTATTTGCGGGGCCCATTGCAAACTCAATTATCCATGAGCCGCGCACCGTATTATCTCTTAAAATTCTAAGTTCATGTATCCCTTTTATGGCCGCATCATCAAGCATAAAAGGATATTTTTATGGCAAACAAGTAATGGGAAAACCTGCAGCTAGTCAAATAGTAGAACAAGTAATCCGTATGCTTACAATATTTGCATTTAGCAGCTTTTTTATTACAAAAGGCCTGGAGTATGCTTGCGCCCTTGGGGTACTAGGCTTATCTGTTGGAGAAATTGTTTCCTTTTTTTATGCCTATGTAGTTTATAAAAGAAATATTAGAAAAACACCTACATCTTCAGTTGGCATGTCTAGGTACAAGGCCTTCACTATTCTTTGCTCATTTGCAGTGCCTCTTACCTTAAACCGTGTTGTCACTTCCTTATTGCAATCAGTAGAGAATATTTTAATACCTATAAAATTACAGGAATTTGGTCTTACTAACCATCAA
>CAYUEJ010000384.1:0-1756 GCA_964442565.1 uncultured Candidatus Epulonipiscium sp. | reverse complement strand
ACGAAGCAGTTTAGATGAGAAGTTATTACCAACATTTGCATTATCCCTATCAGTTTCAATACCGATATTATGAACTGTATGCATTAGGTCGGATTTCATATCACGAAGACGAGTACGTTCCTTGCGATAGTTGGAGTATGCAAATGTAACATGATGTAAGTCTAGGTTATTTAAGGTACCTTCAATTAAATCTTGGATATTTTCAACATCAATCTCCTGGACATTGCGATTAGAGATATTTTGAGAAACTAAATTTGTGATTTTATCAACATCTAATTCAACATTTAGCTCATTTGCAGATTGAGATATGGCAGTATGAATTTTTGAATTATCGAACTCTACCCTTCTACCATCCCGTTTTATAACATAACATAACATATATATCCCCCCAAAAATAATTTTATACACTAGTGTGTAAATACAATATGTGGTTATTAAATACAAGATATATACTACATGTTGTATGTGGGGAAGTCAAGTGATTTTTGAAAGGAGTATTATGTATATACCGAAAGAATTAATTATATTAGATTTGGAAACCACAGGTTCACAGCCAATGGAAGATGATATTATAGAAATGGGAGCATTAAAAACTATTAATGGAAACATAGTTGATGTGTATAGTCAGCTAGTAAAGCCTAGGAAAAGGATACCAGAATACATTGTAGGGCTAACTGGTATCAATAATGACATGCTTGTTAATGCACCTTACATAGAAGAGGTCTTGCCAAGATTTTTAGATTTTTGTGGTGATAATGTAATAGTAGGACACAATATTACATTATTTGACTACCGTATGCTTAAGGCCCAGGCTAACAGGCAAGGATATGTTTTTGAAAAGTATGCTATTGATACTTTAATAATTGCTAGAAAGTTCTTAAAGGATTTGCCAAGCAGAAAACTGGGAGATCTTTGTGAGTATTATAATATTGATCTAACTGATGCACATAGGGCCTTCCATGATGCAAAGGCAACCCATGAATTATTAGAATATCTTATTAGAGATTACTATGATGATTCACCAGAGTCATTTGAGCCACGTAAAATGGCATGGAAGATTCCAAAAAAGAGCCCTATAACATCAAGGCAAAAGGGATTTTTAAAATATCTTTTGCAGTCCAACAATTTGATTTTAAAGGATGATATAAACAAACTATCAAAGTCAGAAGCAAGTAGAAAAATAGATACACTTATTAGGGAATATGGAAGATAAATTAAAATACAAATATATTTCCTAATAAGTGCATATAGTAATATTAGTAATTAAAATGACATAGAAAAGCTCAAAATCTTAAAGTATAAAAGATTTTGAGCTTTTTCCTATATAGGGGGGAAAATATGTGTTCAAAGCCGTATAACAAAAATCAAGGATATGATAGGGAACTATCACTACAACCACCTGGGACTAGGTTACTACCATTATCTACAGGGGCGCCTATAGAAGATTTTATATTTGAATATTATGGTACCCTATCTGAGGGATTAATAGGTTCTCCTAATGCAAGTGTTCAGCTTATTAACGAGAGGTATGCAAGTGTACGGGTACCTCAAGAAGAAAGGGAAGTGTTTTTAAGTGCAAATGCTACATCAGCTATAACACTGCCATTACTATATGGATTAAATGCACAGGATGCATTTGAAGAGGCGGGGATTTTGCTTTTTCATACATACCCATATGGGGAGCTTAGGGGTAGCGGCGTCGTAGTTGGGATTGTAGATACAGGAATAGATTATACAAATGATGTTTTTAGGTATG
>CAYUEJ010000383.1:0-1765 GCA_964442565.1 uncultured Candidatus Epulonipiscium sp. | reverse complement strand
CTGTTTGCTTTTGTTCTAACAGTTTTGCCTTAATATCTTCTTTATATTCATCTAAAGTTTCAAAATCAGAAACGTCAGCTGCAAAATCATCGTTAAGCTCTGGTAATTCTTTAATAGTGATTCCTTTAATTGCCACCTTGAACATAGCTGGCTTTCCTGCTAATTCTTCAGCTTGGTAGTCTTCTGGGAACTCTACATTTACTTCTACATCGTCTCCGATATTTTTACCTATCAATTGGTCTTCAAAGTTGCCAATAAAAGATCCTGAGCCTATTACTAAGTCATGGTCCTCAGCCTTACCACCTGGAAAAGCTTCTCCATCTATAAATCCTTCAAAATCTATTGTAACTTTATCTTGTGGCTCAACTCCGCGATCTGTAATAGTAATCTCACGGGCATTTTTTTCTTGTTCTGCCGCAATTTGCCCTTGGATTTCTTCGTCTGTTACTTCTGCTTCTGCTACTTCTACTTCTACCCCTTTATATTCACCTAGTGTAACCTCTGGCTTAACTGTTACAGTTGCTTCAAATATAAAAGGCTTTCCTTTTTCTACAGAAATAATTTCAAAGTTCTCATTAAAATCTATTCTTGCTGCAATATCAATATTATTTTCTTCTATAACTTTATCAAGAACATCCGGCACAACAAAGTTAATTGCATCATCATAAAAGATTTCTGGGCCATATGTTTTCTCAATTAAAGCACGTGGCGCTTTACCTTTTCTAAAGCCTTGCATGTTAATTTGACCTTTAATTTTGTTATATGCCTTTTGCATTCCTTTTTCAAATTCTTCTGCTGGCACCTCTACTGTTAATTTAACTAAGCTATTTTCTAATGCTTCTACTTTTGTATTCATTCAAATACGTCCTCCTTGAGTGTTTATTATATATTCGTTATTTGCAATTGGTTAATTTGTTGCATAATAAGACATTTTCACATTTAAATATTATATCACGTTTTCAATAGTTTTACCAACTATTACACATGCTTTTTTAAATTCTCTTTGATATAATCATATGGTAAGTGGCAGTATGATGCCTAAATTACCGAAGGGACGATTATAAATGAACGATTTTAAGCCTACTGCATTACCTTGTATATCATTTGATAAGATTTATACAAATAATATTGAATCACGAATTAAGGAGATTGATATCTTTCTCAAAACTACCACTCCACCCTATAAGGTTGATTATATAAGCAGGTTATTACATATTGAGTTAGATGAGCTTTATTCTATTATAGAAAAACAAAATATCACTACCCTTAATATCATATCCTTTTTTACCATTGTTCAATCATCCTCAAGCTATATTTGCAAATTAATTCAAAGGGAATGGAAATATAATAGTATAAAACACTACACACCAGAAATGATTGCCTACATCTATGATTTAAGTTTACATAAGGTAAGTCTAGCCTTCAAAAAGTCTGGCCTGTCCCATGTAGACTCCGACAACATCCAAGAACTCTTCAAGCATATAGAGGTGCCGATGATGAATTGGGCTGATTAAATTTGTGAATTGGGTGTAGGGGTCCATCGGTCGCTTGGCAAGTATTTCTACAAATACTATTGCTTGCCAGGGTGCTTGCCTAAAAGTCAGAACTCGCTACGCTCAAACAACTGACTTTTTTAACGGCAATCACTCCCTGGCTTCGCAATGTATTTGCACGAAATTCCTGCAATAGCTCCCTCACGGACCCCTACACCCAATTCACCTAATCTAATTCCCCCCTTGGTGTCACCGTAGTGGAGTTCCGCCTA
>CAYUEJ010000382.1:0-1773 GCA_964442565.1 uncultured Candidatus Epulonipiscium sp. | reverse complement strand
TTCCTGTTTTCATCATCTATTCCCCCTGTCTATAAATTAAGAAGGAATATAAATATCCCTTCTTAATTTATATCTATCTAGTTAAACGTTAATGGCCTTAGGGCTTATTTGAAAAATACTTCTAAGGAATCAACTGCTTGGCCTTCATCTGATCCTGTTATTTCAAATACAACTTCATCCCCGAAAGCTGCTCCTAAAGTCATAATACCTAATACACTCTTAGGGTTAACGCTACTATCTCCTTTAGACAGCACAATATCACTCTCTATTACTTGGCAAACCTTAGCAAGCTCTGATGCTGGTCTTGCATGTAAACCTTCTTCAAAAGGTACTTTCACTGTAAATGTTCTCATATTAACATCCTCCTATTCGATTGTTTTTTTAAAAAATCCTACTGCAAATGCTGATATAGCTGTTCCGATAGCAACTGCTAGCAAAAATAATGGTAATTTCGTTATAGCAAAGAATACAAATAATCCACCATGAGGCACGGATAAGGTAGAATTAAAGAGCATAATGAGCCCACCTGTTACGGCACTTCCAGCCATTAGTGCTGGGATAACGCGAAATGGATCTGCTGCTGCAAATGGAATAGCACCTTCTGTAATAAATGATGCCCCTAAAACCCAGGCTGCCTTCCCTGCTTCTTTCTCAGCATTTGTAAACTTATTCTTAAATAAAACTGTAGCTAGGGCAAGGGCAAGTGGTGGTACCATTCCTGTTGCCATTACAGCCGCCATTACTGAAGACGCGCCTGTTAGTAGGGTTCCTGTACCAAATGCATAAGCCGCCTTATTAACCGGACCTCCCATATCAAATGCCATCATTAAACCAATGATTAAGCCTAAAATAACCGCATTACTACCTGACATATTCAGCAAGAAATTATTCATTCCAAGGTTAACAGCTGCAACTGGCCTTCCGATAACATAAAACAATAGTAAACCTGTTATGATTGAACCAAATACCGGAATAATTAATACAGGCATAATCCCTTGCAAGGATTTTGGTAACTTAACATACTTCTTAATTAATTGTACAACATAACCTGCTAGAAAACCAGCAGCTAATCCGCCTAGAAATCCAGCGCCTATCTGATTGGCTATAACCCCACCGATCATACCAGGTGCTAAACCAGGCCTATCTGCAATAGAGAATGAAATGTAACCTGCTAGAATAGGCACCATGAGTCCAAAAGCGGCCCCTCCCATATCGTTAAGATAGGCTGCAAGTGATCCTTCTACGCCTGCTGCTTCAATACCAAAGATAAAGCTAAGTGCAATTGCAATACCACCTGCAACAACAAATGGAATCATAAATGACACACCATTCATTAAGTGTTTATAAAACCCTTTACTTTCACCTGACTTCTTTTCTTTTGCTTGTGTAGGCTCTTCTACCTTATTAGCTGTTTTGTAAATATCTGCTTTTAATGCTCTTTCAATCAATGCACCTGCATCTTTTAAAGCATCACTTACAGAAACACTTAAAACCTTTTTGCCTGCAAATCTTTCCATGGGTACAGCTGTATCACACGCAAGAACGATAGCGTCTGCATTTTTAATATCATCCGCTGTTAGTTCATTTTCAATACCTATAGATCCCCTTGTTTCAACTTTAACATCATACCCTTTTGCTTTTGCTGCTTGTTCGATGGCCTCCGCTGCCATAAAAGTATGAGCTATACCAGTAGGACAGGCCGTAACTGCTAAAATTTTCATATTGACTCCCCCTTAAGTTTAATTAACTCTATTTCCAATTTTAGAATGAACT
>CAYUEJ010000381.1:0-1806 GCA_964442565.1 uncultured Candidatus Epulonipiscium sp. | reverse complement strand
GAGCAATCCTTATGACCACCAACTGTTTAATGCGCCCTAAAGAATCCTATAAAGATCGTATATTTACCACAAGTATGGTAGGTTTTGATTCCTTAAAGCACATTGAAGAGAAAGATGGCAAGAAGGATTTTAGCCAGATAATAGAAAAGGCACTATCCCTTAGGGGCTTCCCAGAAGATGAGGCTGAGAAGACAATTCAAGTTGGATTTGGCCATAATGCAGTATTATCACATTCTGATAAAATAGTAGAGGGAGTTAAATCAGGTGCCATTAGTCATTTTTTCTTAATTGGTGGATGCGATGGGGCAAGGCCAGGACGTAATTACTATACAGATTTTGCCCTTCAGACACCTAAAGATTCAATTATCCTCACCTTAGCATGCGGTAAATACAGATTTAATAAACTTGATTTTGGAAGTATAGGAGACTTACCAAGACTTTTAGATGTGGGTCAGTGTAATGATGCCTTTAGCGCAGTTAAGATAGCTACAGCTTTAGCCGAGGCTTTCGAGTGTGGTGTTAACGACTTACCACTTTCAATAATACTTTCCTGGTATGAGCAAAAAGCAGTTATTGTTTTACTATCACTATTATCACTAGGAATAAAGAATATGAGGCTAGGACCGACACTTCCAGCCTTCCTATCCCCAAATGTGCTTCAAGTATTAGTTGATGAGTTTAATATAAAACCAATAGGAACACCTGAAGATGACTTAAAAGCGATTTTAGGATAGTAAATCAAGGGCTAAATCATTGCATAGCAATGCTTTAGCCCTTGATTTATCCACCTTAAAATGTTACCATAAAATGAAACTTATACCTTAACTAAGACAGGGAGAATATATATGAGCAAAGATGAAAAGAAGGTTATATTTAGTGGAATGCAACCATCAGGCCATGTTACACTAGGTAATTATTTAGGAGCACTTAAGAACTGGACAACCTTACAAGAGGATTACAACTGTCTATTTTGCGTTGTTGATATGCACTCTATTACTGTAAGGCAGGATCCACCCACCCTAAGAAGGTTATCAAGGGAATTTTTAATGCAATACATTGCAGCAGGCATAGACCCAGAAGAGAATATTATGTATTACCAATCACACGTACCAGCCCATGCAGAGCTTGCTTGGATTTTGAATTGTTATACATACATGGGTGAGTTAAACCGTATGACACAGTTCAAGGATAAATCACAATCACACTCGGATAATATTAACGCAGGTTTATTCACTTATCCAGCTTTAATGGCAGCAGATATCTTACTATACCAAACAGACCTTGTGCCGGTAGGTGATGATCAAAAGCAGCACTTAGAGTTAGCAAGAGATATAGCTATTCGCTTTAATAATGTACATGGTGAAACTTTTAAAGTTCCAGAAGGTTATTTTGGTAAAGTGGGAGCTAGAGTAATGAGCCTTCAAGAACCAAATAAAAAGATGTCTAAATCTGACCCAGATCCAAACGGATTTGTTTCCATCCTAGATGGACCAGACGTAATTGCAAGAAAGTTTAAAAGGGCCGTTACAGACTCAGACAACGAAGTTAGATTTTCTAAAGATAAGCCAGGAATCAGCAATCTCCTAAGCATATACTCTGCTATAACAGGTAAGACCATAGAGGAATCTGTAAGAGACTTTGATGGCAAAGGATATGGAGACTTCAAGATGGGCGTAGCCGAAGTAGTAATAGATGAGCTAAGGCCACTACAAGAGCGCTATAACCAGCTAACCAAAGACAAGGTATACATTGACACCATAATTAAAAACAACGCTGGGAAAGCCAACTACCTAGCAACTAAAACCC
>CAYUEJ010000380.1:0-1809 GCA_964442565.1 uncultured Candidatus Epulonipiscium sp. | reverse complement strand
ACAACATGAACCGAAAGGAGAGAAATAAATGAGCAGAATTTTGGAGCAAGGAATAAAGGCGAAAGAGGTTTCAAGAATTGTTGGTCAGCTATCAAGTAACGAGAAGAACAAAGGACTAATCAGCGCAGCAGATAATCTAATTGCACGCATGGATGAGATTGTACAGGCTAATAAAGAAGACGTTGAAAAAGCCATAGAACAAGGAATTACCGGTGCACTAGTAGACCGCCTAACCTTAGACGAGGCAAGAGTCCAGTCAATGGTAGACGGAGTAAGGCAGGTGGCGAATTCAGATGACCCTATTGGTGAAACTGCCCAGATGAAGAAGCAACCTAATGGACTTGTTATTGGCCAAAAAAGAGTCCCTTTAGGTGTAGTTGGAATTATCTATGAGGCTAGGCCTAATGTTACGGCAGATGCCTTTGCACTATGCCTAAAGACCGGTAATGCAACAATTTTACGCGGTGGCAAGGAAGCCATCAGGACTAATATGAAGATTGTTGAGATTATAGGCGAGGGACTTGAAAAGGTTGGAATCCCTAAAGAAGCGATACAATTAGTCGAAGATACAAGCCGTGAGACATCAGTTGAGATGATGAAAATGAATAAGTATCTAGATGTATTAATCCCAAGGGGCGGTTCGGGGCTTATAAAGAGTGTTATTGAGAATAGTACAGTACCAGTGATTGAAACAGGGGCAGGCAATTGTCATGTATTTATTGATCAGTCAGCTGATAGAGATAAGGCTATTGATATAGCCATTAATGCAAAAACTCATAGGCCAGGAGTTTGTAATGCAATGGAAACACTTATTATACATAAGGAAATTGCAGAGGATATACTACCAGAACTTGTGAAAAAACTGCAATCCTTAAAGGTCGAGGTAAGAGGGGATGAAAAGGTTAGGGCAATTATCCCAGGGGTTACTTTAGCAGTAGAAGAGGATTGGGAAACAGAATATTTAGATTACACCTTGGCTATTAAAATAGTGGATAGTTTTGAAGAAGCAATAGACCATATAGGAAAATACAGCACTGGCCACTCAGAAGCTATTGTAACTGAAAGCTATACAAGAGCCCAGAAGTTCCTAGATTTAGTAGATGCAGCTGCAGTATACGTTAATGCTTCTACTAGGTTCACAGATGGGTCTGAATTTGGCTTTGGAGCAGAGATTGGTATAAGTACCCAGAAGCTACATGCCAGAGGGCCTATGGGCCTTAGAGAGCTAACAACAAGCAAATATATAATTTACAGAGAAGGGCAAATACGCAAATAGTAAGCCCTGTATTATTAAAATTCCCCACATATAATATTGTGTCAGATAGATTCTTTCTAGGGCTTTTGCAAGCAAAGTTGTGTGCCCTAGAAAGGATTTGCCTGACATTTTTTTGCATTAGCAATCCCTATGTTACAATAGGTAGTCGTGCCACCTGGCTAGTTCAAATTCAAGGCGTTTAAAGTCAATAATGCGACTTTCCCTGTGGACCTCTTTGCCCTTGGCAAACAAAATAAGGGTTGGTACAGTAAAGACCATGAATTCTCCTGATGCGTTAGGTAGGCTTTCTGTTCTAATATGAATGTTTTTTATAGTTTTATAAGATTCTAATATATTATTAAGTCTGGGCTCAATGGCTACACATACCCCGCAATCTTGGGCAGAAAAACTTAATATAAGCAATTTATTCTGGTTTATTTCTTCTAATATTAGGTCTAAGTTAATAAATTCCATGGGACTCCTCCTTGTCATATTGAAAATTTAGGCGTTTGTGAAACGCCACAACCCGTATAAATACGGGATATTTTTTTGTA
>CAYUEJ010000379.1:0-1818 GCA_964442565.1 uncultured Candidatus Epulonipiscium sp. | reverse complement strand
AGAAATATCTATACAATATCTATCATCCTCTATCATTCTCAAAATCCCATCTATTTGCCCTCTTGCTGTTTTTAAGAGACGGGTTGCTTTTGTTTTATCTGCTTGCATATTAGCCTAGCCCTCCTTCGTCACATATTTTGGTTTAAATAGTTTTAGTCTAAGTGCATTAGTTACAACAAATACTGAACTTAGGCTCATTGCCGCTGCCCCAAACATTGGGTTTAGTTTCCATCCTAGCGCTAGATAAAATACTCCTGCTGCTACGGGAATTAAGATGATGTTGTAAAAGAATGCCCAAAATAGGTTCTGTTTAATGTTCTTGATAGTTGCATGACTAAGCTGTATAGCTGTTACAGCATCTAGTAGGTCACTTTTCATTAGTACTATATCTGCTGATTCTATAGCAATATCCGTTCCTGCTCCTATTGCAACACCCACATCTGCCCTTGCTAAAGCCGGTGCGTCGTTGATTCCATCACCAATCATAGCTACCTTCTTACCACTTTCTTGGATTCTTCTGACTTCTTCTTCCTTATCTTGTGGCAATACTTCTGCTATAACCTTATCAATATGAAGCTGCTTTCTAATGGCTTCTGCTGTTTTTTCATTATCTCCAGTAAGCATAACAACGTCAATTCTCATAGCCTTAAACTCTTGTATAGCCTTTTTACTTGTTGGTTTAACAACATCAGCTACTGCAATAATTCCAAGTAGCGTTTTTTTATCTGCGAAGTATAGCGGTGTTTTCCCCTCTGTTGCAAATCCATCTGAGGTTCCTCGGAAGGAGCTTACATCTATATTTTTTTCTTTCATAAGTGCAAGATTACCTGCAATGTATTCTTTATTATCTACCATAGCAACAATACCACGTCCTGGAATTGCATCAAAGTTTTCTGTTTCTTTAAATTCTATATTCTCTTCTTTTGCTTTTTCTACAATTGCCTCTGCTAATGGATGCTCTGATGGTCCTTCTATAGCTGCCGCAATAGCAAGTAAGTCTTTTTCATTGATTGTGCTGGTTGTGATAATATCTGTCACAACCGGTTTACCTTCTGTAATTGTACCTGTTTTATCAAGTACAACTGTTCCAATTGTATGAAGGGTCTCTAAGGCTTCTGCTGATTTAATTAGGATGCCATTCGAAGCCCCCCTACCTGTACCAACCATAATGGCAACTGGGGTTGCAAGACCTAGTGCACATGGGCAGGCAATTACAAGTACTGCTATACCAATGGACATGGCAAACTCAAATGATTGTCCCATTAGTAGCCATACAACTGTCGATGTTAAGGCAATAATAAGGGCTATAGGTACAAAAACCCCACTGATTTGATCTGCCATTTTTGCAATTGGTGCCTTAGATGAGCTTGCATCTTCAACTAGCTGAATAATCTGTGCTAGGGTTGTATCATCCCCAACTTTTGTAGCCTTAAATTTAAAGGAGCCTGTTTTATTGATAGTTGCAGAGATTACCTTATCTCCTACATGCTTTTCAACTGGAATACTCTCACCTGTTAAGGCTGATTGATCAATAGAGGATGCTCCTTCTATAATCACTCCATCAACTGGGATACTTTGCCCTGGTCTTACAATAATAACTTCATCAAGCTCCACTTCTTCAATCGGGATTTCAATCTCTTGACCAGCTCTAATAACTGACGCTGTTTTTGGAGCTAAGTCCATGAGTTTAGATATGGCCTCGGAGGTCTTCCCCTTCGCCCTTGTTTCTAAAAGTTTACCTAAAGTAATTAGGGCTAAAATCATTGCGGCTGCTTCAAAGTATAAGTCCCCGGCGTACTGATTTACGATGTCTAGATT
>CAYUEJ010000378.1:0-1820 GCA_964442565.1 uncultured Candidatus Epulonipiscium sp. | reverse complement strand
GCTATGATTGATGGTGCAAATAATAGAAAGATATTTACTAAGATTACATTACCACTTATTAAACCAATTATGCTTTATACGTTAGTAACTTCTTTGATAGGTGGGCTACAAATGTTTGACATTCCATTTTTAATTACAGATGGAAGAGGGGGGCCAGACAATGCAATTGGGACAATAGCTATATTTATTTACAATCAAGCATTTACTGGTGGGCGGAATTTTGGTATTTCAGCAGCAGCTTCCATGATTTTACTAGCAATAGCTGTGTTTTTTAGTGTATTACTGTTTGGATTATTCCAAGATAAGAAAGAGAAGAAGGAGGGATCACGATGAGTCATCAAGATACCAAGTTATTCGTTAATGTAAAAAAAACCTTTATATATATTATATGTATCCTGCTGGCATTTTTGAGTATTATCCCTTTTTGGATTACATTAGTTAATGCGACTAGGTCAAGTGTAGCTATCCAACAGGGAATTTCTTTAATACCTTCAACATTTTTAAAATCTAACTGGGAGACCTTAACGGGCAAGGGGTTTGATGTAGCAAGAGGGTTTACAAATAGTGCGATTATTGCCTTTGGATCAACGTTGTTATCTGTTTATTTTTCTACATTAACGGCATATGGACTCACAACTTATGAATTTAAAGGGAAAAATATAATATTTAGTTTAATTATGGGTATGATTATGGTTCCTACACAGCTAAGCTTAGTTGGATTTTATCAATTTATTCTAAAACTAGGGTTAACAAACTCTCATATACCACTTATCTTTCCAGCTATTGCGGCACCCTCTACAGTGTTTTTTATGAGGCAGTATCTAATTGCCAATATGCCACATGATATTATTGAATCAGCCAGAATTGATGGTGCTGGAGAATTCTATATATTTAATACCATGGCAATACCCATTATGAAACCAGCTATGGCAACGATGGCCATTTTTGGAGTAGTGGGGTCATGGAATAACTTTGTAACACCATTAACACTGTTGACAGATAGCAAGAAATACACATTACCACTAATGGTACAAATGCTAAAAGGGGATATTTATAAAACAGAATATGGTGGTATTTACCTAGGAATTTCGTTAACAATCCTACCATTATTGGTCGTGTATTTCCTATTATCTAAACACATTATTAGTGGAGTAGCCATGGGTGGTGTCAAGGAATAAATGGAAAAGAGGGCTATGAAAATGAAGATCACTAAGGTATATAATCTGATTTTACCTGGCAATTCAATAAGAAAGGCATTTAAGAAGAAAAGATATTCAGGATATAATCCTATAAAAAAACAACTTATACTACAAAATCTGGCAATGATTAGTATGATATGTATCATAGTCTCTACATGCGCATACCATCTTAGTAAAAAAGCATTGTTAGAGAACTCGGAACTAATGCTACAAGAACTCGCTATATCCACATCAGCTCAGATTGAGCAGTCTCTTATGCGCTACATTGATATGGCACAAACATTAGCTCAAGATAAAGCATTGACATCTGATGAAGTCTATATGAGAGAAAAGATATCTGTTTTAACCAGAAATCATATGTTGTTTAATCACAATTCTGTAGGAATTGTAGATTTAAAGGGAGAATGTCGTGACAGTAGCGGTGTGATTTTAGATGTAGATGATGAAGAGTACTTCAAAAAGGCAGTAAGTGGAGAAAGTTATATATCGGCCCCATATTTAGCAAGAGATACAGGTGAATTAGAAGTTGTATATGCAGTACCTATTAGAGAAATTGATGATCAGATAGAGAAAGGCCCAAGTAGTTTAATAACTGAAAAAGTTCAGTTTGGAGAGGTTGTT
>CAYUEJ010000377.1:0-1822 GCA_964442565.1 uncultured Candidatus Epulonipiscium sp. | reverse complement strand
GGCTGCAAGTCCCATATAGAAGAACTTGAATCTATGGGACTTGCAGCCCCACAAATTAGATATATCATGAAGGCACTAGCTAAAAAGGGGATAGATGTTAAAGAGGATATTCTTACTGTAGAAGAAGCGGCTGATATTATTGCGGCATACTTAAAACAAGGGGGGAATAAGAAGTGATTAGAGATATTACTATTGGGCAATACTACCCGACTAATTCCCCTATTCATAAGCTTGATCCAAGGGTTAAGATACTATCTACATTTGCATATATTATTTCACTCTTTATTATAGATAGTTATACTGGCTATTTACTCATTGCATTATTTGTTTATATGCTTACAAAGATATCAAAGATTCCCTTAAAGTTTATCTTGAAGGGGCTTAAGGCAATCTTTATAATTATTTTATTTACAGTTGCCTTAAATGTTTTTATGGCACCTGGAGATACCATATTATATGAGTTTGGGTGGGTTAAAGTAACACTTGAAGGCGTTCAATTGGCTATTAAGATGGTAGCAAGGTTAGTCCTACTTATTGTAGGGTCATCACTCTTGACGCTTACTACATCACCTATAGAGCTTACAGATGGTATCGAGGCATTACTTAATCCTTTTAGAAAAATAGGCGTGCCAGCACATGAGATAGCAATGATGATGAGTATTTCATTAAGATTTATCCCTATACTTCTAGAAGAAACAGATAAGATTATGAAAGCCCAAATGGCAAGGGGAGCAGATTTTGAAAGTGGTGGTTTAATTAAACGCGCTAAATCATTAATTCCTATTTTAGTACCCTTGTTTATATCCGCATTTAGAAGGGCAGACGAACTTGCTATGGCAATGGAGGCTAGGTGTTACCGAGGCGGGGAAAACCGTACGAGGATGAAGCAACTTGTTTTAGATAGAAGAGATTATTTAGCAGGTCTGATTATGTGCACATTAATTGTAGTAGCTAAATTATTATAAAACGAGGAAGATAAATGGACAAAGTTAAACTTATAGTATCCTATGATGGAACAGACTATTATGGGTGGCAAAGACAGGATGATGTGCCAAGTATTCAGGAAGAGTTAGAAAAAACTTGTTGTAAATTATTTAAACAAGATATAAATATTCAGGGCGCAGGGAGAACTGATGCAGGGGTACATGCCCGTGGCCAATGTGCAACTTTTCAAGTAGATACTATGATACCTATGGAGAGAATACCACTGGTTTTAAATAGGATTTTACCACCTGATATAGTTGTTACTAGTGCCGAGATAGTATCAGATGATTTCCATGCAAGGTACTCAGCAAAGAACAAAACCTACAAGTATAAAATTGTAAATGCTGATTATCCTATACCGCAAATGCGTAATTACGCAGAGTTCATATATATACCGCTTAATATAGAAGATATGGATAAAGGGGCCCAATATTTTGTTGGGACCCATGATTTTTCAGCATTTTGTTCCTCTAAAAACACCAAAAAAACAACTACAAGAACAATTCACTATGCTAAAATCAGCAAGGATGAAGAGATTATTACATTTGAGGTATGTGGCAATGGGTTTTTATATAATATGGTAAGGATTATGGTAGGAACCTTGATACAGGTTGGTACAGGACATATGGAGCCATCAAAAATCAGGGACATAATCCTATCAAAAGACCGTAAAAAGGCAGGCAATACAGTGCCGGCCTGTGGGTTGACATTATCTGGTGTCGAATATTAAAATATAAGACATATCTATCTTGACATAGACTTCTACCTATAATATAATATAGGTTGTGTTATTAAAGACCACTTTATAAAATCCCTTAGCCCCGGATTTTATATTACG
>CAYUEJ010000376.1:0-1836 GCA_964442565.1 uncultured Candidatus Epulonipiscium sp. | reverse complement strand
AGGAAGCAACTGCTGAAAGCTTCCACAGATCTGAAGACATCTTAGAGTCTAAACCTGAAGATGATGTAATAATACTAGGGTTTGGCGTGTAGCTACGTTATAAGCAAAGAGCGGGGGATTAATGTTATTAGTTCCCAAGTAGGGTGGTACCACGGGCAAATCGTCTCGTCCCTGACATTTTTTGTCATGGATTGAGGCGATGTTTTTATGTAAATCAATGAATCATCTGTAGCAGATAAGATGTAGATATAAAAATAAGAAAGGGGCACATGATGAGCCAGATAAGAGCACTTAAAGGAACAAAGGATATTTTTGGCACGGATATGAAGGCATGGCATGATTTGGAAGAGATTATCCGTGGTCTTTGCGTTGATTTTGGATTTAATGAAATACGTACGCCGGTTTTTGAATTTACCAACCTTTTTCAAAGAGGAGTAGGGGAAACTACGGATATTGTGCAAAAAGAAATGTATACTTTTATTGATAAGGGAAAAAATAATATAACATTGAAGCCGGAGGGGACAGCCTCTGCTGTAAGAGCTTACTTAGAACATAAAATGTATGCAGATACTCAGCCAACCAAGTTATATTATATGATGCCATTGTTTAGATATGAAAAACCACAAGCAGGACGTCAGCGCCAGTTTCATCAATTTGGAATTGAGCTTTTTGGGGCGGAAAGTGCAACAGCAGACGCGGAAGTTATTGCAATTGCACATACACTTCTTGACCGAATAGGGATAAAAAAAGTTCAGCTTCATATCAATTCATTAGGTGGCCCGGAGTGTCGTGCTAAGTATAATCAAACACTAAGTCAGTTTTTACAGGAGCATAAGGAAGAGCTTTGTCCTTTGTGCCAGGAGCGTATGGAGAAAAACCCCCTTCGTGTATTAGATTGTAAAAACCCAAAGTGTGGGGAACTTGTTAAAGATGCCCCAACTGTCTTAGATTGTCTAGGGGAAGATTGTCAGGCTCACTTTGAAGAACTACAGCAACTTTTAACCCAGATGAATATACCATTTATTATTGATCCAAGTATTGTTAGGGGCCTTGACTACTATACTAAAACAGTATTTGAGTTTATATCTAATGATATTGGATCACAAGGAACTGTGTGTGGTGGTGGAAGATATGATAAGTTAGTAGAGGAAGTGGGGGGGGCACCAACACCAGCAGTAGGGTTTGGTGCTGGTATTGAAAGGCTTTTATTAGTTCAAGAAGCTGAAAATGGTGCAGACTCAGATGTACCAAGTAGGGATGTTTATATTGGGGCTATTGGGGAATCAGCGATAATTAAGGCTCATGGGCTAGTTCATAAGCTACGCCAGGATGGAATCTCTGCAGAATCAGACCATATGAACCGAAGTGTTAGAGCGCAAATGAAATATGCAAATAAGATAGGTGCCAGATATTCATTTATTATAGGAGATAATGAGATAGAAACTGGCAAAGCTAGTATTAAGAATATGGAAACAGGGGATGTTTCCGAAATTAATCTAGATAATATTTCAACAGAGTTTAGAAATATAGATCAGTAAAGTTATTATATAAAGATATGAGGAGTGATTAAAATGGGAGAATCAATGAAGGGTCTAAAGCGTACGCACTACTGTACTGATTTAGGAGAGAAGCAAATAGGTAAAACAATTACAGTAATGGGCTGGGTTCAAAAAAGACGTGACCTTGGTAAACTTATATTTATAGATTTAAGGGATAGAACTGGAATTTTGCAAATCGTATTTGATGAAGAGATTGCAAGCAAAGAAGACTTTGCAAAAGCGGAAACACTGCGTTCAGAATTTGTAATTGCAGTAACAGGTACAGTAGATTCAAGAG
>CAYUEJ010000375.1:0-1866 GCA_964442565.1 uncultured Candidatus Epulonipiscium sp. | reverse complement strand
ACATCTTTTCAAATATTTTTTCAACCTTAGTTTTCATAAACTACTTTACACTACCATTTGTGTTATGTTATCTAGAAGACTTCATCAATCGCAGGCATCATGAATAAAAGAAAACCATCTTTTTCTCCTGAGTTCATAAGCTGTAATTTCTACGGTATCCACTATATCCTTTTTAACGGGATTAGTTTTTTCAGCAGGTTCATTTGCCTTATTTCTTACTTGGGCTTGTTTCGCCATCATAGTGGCATAATGATTTATATTAGGTATTCCCTTGATATTCATCAGATTACCTTCTTTCATAATATATCGGCGATTATGCTACACATATGAACTATAGTACATTTTTTTATTTAGATTTTAATTGATGACTTTCTTTATATTGTCCGCCCAATACTTATTACTAAAATAATCATTTGTTTTAGGTAGGTTATTAAACATATCCATAATCAAATTATATATTCTATTTATTATACCACAAATACCTTAGTAAGTAATTTAGCTTTGAAATAAAACCCCTCCTAACATGAGTATAGAACTAATTCTCTATGTTGGAGGGGTTTTATAATGATATTAAGACCATTCATTATTCCTTCTCATTTCTATATATTCATCATAGGCCTTCTTTAACATTTGCTTCTCATCAGCAAACTTCACTAGGTGATAAGCTTCATAGAACTTATAATAACCTGAGTCAATAAAATATTCTTCTCTTTGGGGTTTCGTATAAAAATTAAATGATTTCATTAAATACCAATGCACAGTCTTATTTATAACATTATCTCTTCCATTGAAGGAGTAATTGCTTGTCCCCATATATTTCATAATCTGAGCTTCTACACTTGATTCTTCTTTAACTTCTCTTAAGGCTGTTTGTTCGTGGTCTTCTCCTAGCTCTACCGTTCCTTTAGGAAGGACCCAGCCGGCGTACCTTTGTTTATATTCCTTATATAGTAATAAAATTTTACCTTTGTGAATAACAATACCTCCGCAGCTTACGGTTTCTATCATGGCAACCTCCATTCTTTCTTTAGTATTTCCCACTTTTTCGTCCTTACATTCTAATATCCCTTAGTAAAATTATACATCTTTTTATTTATCGTTTCAACTTTAATCTAATTATTGATATTTCTGTATTCCTTGATAAGTTTATTTGCCACTGATGAAGCGCTGGCATCCTTACCTGCATTTTCAATAACAATTGCTATTGCTATTTCAGGATCTTGCTCCCCAGCAAATCCTATAAACCATGAGTGATCTTTAGACTTTTCATTCTCAGCTGTTCCGGTCTTACCTCCAACATACATATTACTAACGGCTGCATTAGTTCCTGTACCACTTTCTACAACCTTAACCATCATTTGTTCAAGTCTAGCTGCGTCCTCTGCACTTATAACCTGCTCACCATATTCAGGCAGATTTTTTGTCTTAACACTGCCTTTTTTATCCTTGGAGTAGTCGATTATATATGGTCTCATTAATAAGCCCTCGTTTGCTATTACAGATGCTACCATTGCCATATGTATAGGCGTTACTAAGGTTTTACCTTGCCCTATACTTGTTGCAGCAAGCTCGGCATCTGGGGTTTGCTCTGAGCGCAAAAGCCGGCTGTTTGAGTGTTCGGCAGAAAAAGGAAGATCACTATTAAACATAAAATTCTCGCCTGCTTTGCGGAGGTTATTGGCTCCTACTTCCATACCCATATTAATAAAGTATGTATTACAGGATTGCCTAAAGGCACTCTCTAAGTCCAGTTCACCATGAACCTTTCCATTAAAGCAGCGGATTGTATTATCATCAACTGTAATTTGCCCTGCACATGTGTATGTTAAGTCTGCATCAGGTCCATTTTGGCTTAAGAAGGCCTCA
>CAYUEJ010000374.1:0-1868 GCA_964442565.1 uncultured Candidatus Epulonipiscium sp. | reverse complement strand
GAGATGATATGTATGATAAGATATGCAGTTTGCTGAGTGAAAGCGAAAATCTTTATAAGGAAGCTGCCCATCATACCATAAGGGTAGATAACAAAACACCTAATCAAATTACTACTTTAATATTAAGGGGAATTCAATGAAAAAAGTTGTTCTAATACATGGTCCTAACCTTAATTTTCTTGGTATTAGAAATCCAGAGATTTATGGTGGGGATACATACGATAGTATCAATAAAGAAATATTAGAAGAAGCTAGTAGATGTAATATGGATATGGAGATATTTCAGTCTAATCATGAAGGGGACATTATAGATTTTATACAAAAGAGCTATCATAATAAAATTGATGGTATTATTATTAATGGTGGTGCTTTTACCCATTATAGCTATGCCATTAGGGATGCTATAGAAAGTGTTAGTATCCCTACTATTGAGGTTCACCTATCCAATATCAATAGCCGGGAAGAATTTCGCAAGGAGTCAGTAATAGCACCAGTATGTGTGGGTCAGATATGTGGCTTTGGTAAATATAGCTACATACTCGGCATTCATGGGCTGCACAATCACTTACACACAAATATAAAATAAGGAGCAATTAGATGAATCAAAGAACTACAAAGTTACTTGACTTAATTACAAAGCAGGGTATGGATGGGATAATTATTGTAAACCCATCAAACAGGAGATATTTAAGTTACTTTACAGGATCAGCAGGGGTACTATACATCTCTCCTAAAAGACAAGTCCTACTTACAGACTTTAGATATATAGAGCAGGCAAGTAAGCAGTGCCCGGATTATGAAATAATTAATCACCAGGCCAAAGGTATACCAACACTTCTTAGGGAGTTTATGGACCAGGATGGTGTAAAAAGCATTGCTATCGAAAGCGATAGTGTAACATACGCCCAGTACGAAGAATATAAAAAAGCCTTTGGGGACATTATAATTAAAGGAACACAGTCGGTGGTCGAAGGCCTAAGACAAATTAAAGACCCAGAGGAAATCGAAAACCTAAAAAAAGCCGAGGCAATAGGTGACATGGCTTTTACTAATATTATTAGATTTATTAAAGAAAACATTGCAAAAGGTGTTACAGAGAATCAAATAGCACTGGCACTTGAAGTTAATATGCGAGAGAATGGTGCCCAAGGAACATCCTTTAACTCCATTGTAGCAGCGGGTAGCAAGTCTTCATTGCCACATGCTGTTCCTGGTGATGTAGTTTTAAAGGATGGGGATTTTGTAGTTATGGATTTTGGCTGTATCTATAATGGCTACTGCTCTGATATGACAAGAACTATCGTAATCGGTGAGCCAAGCCCAAAACATCTTGAGATATATAACACAGTCCTTTTAGCTAATGAAGAAGCCCTAAAGGCAATTAAGCCAGGCAAAACAGGTAAGGAAATCGATGCCATAGCAAGAGACATCATAAAAGATAAGGGATACGGAGATTACTTTGGCCATGGACTTGGGCACTCAGTAGGACTTGATATTCACGAAAACCCACGTCTAGCTACAACAGATGATACAAAGCTAGAGCCAGGTATGGTAGTTACAGTAGAACCAGGGATCTACATTCCAGACTTCGGCGGGGTGCGTATAGAAGATTTGGTGGTTGTTACAGAGGATGGAATAAAGAACCTAACCTTCTCACCTAAAGAATTAATAGTGATTAATTAAATTAAAAGATTGAAAAAATGACAAATCTAGTTTAAAATAGATAGGATAATCTTAATTAGGAGGTATATAATATGATTTCAGCAGGAGATTTTAAAAACGGAGTTACTATAGAATATGATGGACATATTTATCAAATTTTAGAGTTCCAACACGTTAAGCCAGGTAAGGGTGCAGCCTTTGTTCGT
>CAYUEJ010000373.1:0-1868 GCA_964442565.1 uncultured Candidatus Epulonipiscium sp. | reverse complement strand
TAATATAAGCTTGCCAGCACTATATTCACATATACTATCAAAAGCAACATAGCCGTAGCACTCATCAGCAGGGCCAAGGCTGGTCCTAACCTTAACAGGAAGTAAGACTATATCCTTATTAATAAGGATTGGGTTCAAATTCTCATGGCCAGTAATCCGCCTAGCCCATGTCCTTTGTCCGTGGATACTCAGTCCATAAGTAAATAAGCACCTATCTAAAAACTTAACGACACTATCTGAAACCACCTCAGATTCTCCATCAGATGAAATGATACGACATACATTATCACCATGCCTATCATATTCCGGTATAATACCAATAATCCCCTCTAGAGTTGTGACATCGTTAATATTAGTCATTTTTAATCTCCTTTCTATTATCTGCAGGTTACAATTTCTAACTCAATTGTAACAAAAATACACTCAAAAGCAAGGGAAATATAGAAATTATTCTAAAAAATGTGAGATTACCAGAATAGTTATATATTAACCAAAATATTACAGTGAAAAAGCAAAAAAACGGTTGTAATTCTTGCTTTTTCGTGGTACAATGATTCAGTCAGCGAATGAAATGAGGGGGATGAATGAAGTTTTTTAGCTCAACATCAGATTTAAAAGAATTACTACTTTTGGAACATATTGAAAAGAAACCACAAACAACGCAAAAAGCAATAGCCGCTGCCATCGATGGGGCAACATCCATGGTCAACGTCTACATAGATAACCTTGAGAAGAAGAATTACCTACTAAGGGACTATAGATCAGCCAAGGTAGTCCATTACAACATTACCCCAGAGGGCATCAAGAGAAAGAACTACCTGCTGATATGCTATATGAGGGAACTAGTGGATCTATACAGACTAGCCAAGGACAATGTAGAAGACTTCCTAGAGGAAATCTATAACAAGGGCATACATGATGTACTCTTATACGGGGGAGGCGAAGTAGCCGAGACTATAATAGGAGTCATTAGGGATATGGACAGGCCACTAATTAATATTAAGGCTATAATAGAAGATGACCCAGAGAGGGTTAATACAAAGATGCTAGGATATGATGTGATTGGTAGGGGAACGATTGGGGAATATAAGCATGATGCAGTAGTCATTACATCATATACATACGAGGAAGAGATACTAGGCAAGCTAAGGGAAGTTAGGTACCCGGAGGATAGGGTGGAGAGGTTTTTTGGGAAGTAGATTGGGTAAATTTAGAATGTTTATAAAAAAGCAATATGGCAAAGATTTATTTATAAGGGATAATATGCATTTCTTATAAATAATATAAAAGGATGGTTGCCATGTTACGAATAATAAAAAATATTAAGCAGAAAAAGTATAATGAAGGTTTTACATTAATTGAACTTATTACTGTGATTACAATAATGGGAATTATATCAGCTGTGCTTGTGCCTTCTTTTTTGGGTATTACAAGAAGGGTGAAGAAAAGGGTTTGTGATATTAATTCTTTGGGGTGCGAGGAGATGTATGGGCTTTACTTGCACGAGAAAGAGAGAGACCATTCTAAGACAATGTTTGATAGGTATGTTCAGGAGCAAGGAAAGGATATATGCCCTGATGGTGGTGCTATTACTTATACGGATGGGAAAGTTGGCTGTGGTACCCATCAGGAAGGCAATGATAAGGATGATGACAAAGAGGACGTACCGTACTTGTAATTACTATGGATTAGTAGAAGCTATAAGTATGTGTGGGTTACTAGAGAGACTTTAACTGTCAAGGAATTCTTGACAGTTAAAAAAAAGTAGTTATGATTGAATGATGATGGCGACGTGAGTATGGTTTTGAGATACAACATGTAGTGCCTATTGATGATTTAGATACAACATATGGTGTTTTAGGTGATAA
>CAYUEJ010000372.1:0-1869 GCA_964442565.1 uncultured Candidatus Epulonipiscium sp. | reverse complement strand
CAGTATCAAAAGTTATAAATGGCAAGGATCAAAATATAAGTGATAAAACTAGGAACAAGGTTTTGGAAATCGTAGAACGTGAGGGATATATACCTAATGGTGTAGCCAAAAGCCTAAAGATTAGAAGAACGAAAACCATAGGCTTAATTATGCCAGATGTTACAAATCCATTCTTTGCTGACCTTGCTAGGGGGGCGGAGGATGCTGCACAGAAGAAAGGTTATTCTGTAATATTGTGTAACACAGATAACAAAATTAAAAAGGAAGAAAAGTATTTAAGGGTCCTTAAAGAAAAGATGGTTGATGGAATTATTATGACATCTTCAGAAAATAACTTAACTAGTCAATTTAAGAGACCTAAGGTTCCTATGGTACTTGTAGATAGGGATATTAGTGCAGACAAAAAAATAGGCAGGATTATAGTAGATAGTGAAAAAGCATCTTATGATGCAACTGCATATTTAATAGGACAAGGGTGTAAGAATATAGGATTTATTTCTTCGAAAAAAACTAACAGGCCATCAGTAGATAGGTTGAGGGGATATAATAGGGCACTTGAAGAAAATGGACTACAACTAGACGAACATAAAGTTTTCCTAGATAGTTACTCTGTTGAATCAGGAGAAAAAGGAGCATTAGCCCTCTTATTAGCAGGTCATATAGATGGTATTTGTTGTGGTAATGACCTAATCGCAATTGGGGCCATGAAAGCACTCCAAGAAAAAGGCATTAGAATACCACAAGATATAAAGATTATAGGGTTTGATGATATTTATATTGCACAGTATATGAATCCACCCCTTACAACAATAAAACAACCTATCTATGAGCTTGGACAAGAAGCTGTTAGGATGTTAGTTTCCATAATAGAAAAAAAAGATACGAAACTCAAGAAGATATTAAACCATAAACTTATTAAGAGGGGAAGTGCGTAGCATGATAGCAGTTGTAGGTAGTATTAATATGGACTTAGTAGTGAAAACAGATGAGATTCCTAAAATTGGTGAGACGCTTCTAGGGAATGAATTATTACAAATTCCAGGAGGCAAGGGTGCTAACCAAGGAGTTACCATTGCAAAACTTGAGAAGGAAATGGTCTTTTTGGGTAAAGTAGGCAACGATTCCTATGGGGAAATAATTTTAAAATCTATGAGAGACTCGGGAGCCAATATAGAACATATTGAAAAAACACAAGGTGGAACAGGAATTGCTGTTATTAATGTAGATAAAGAAGGACGGAACAATATCACTGTAATCCAAGGTGCAAACAATGAGGTAGACATAAGCTATTTAAATAGGAATAAAGAAGTTTTTAAGCAGGCAGATTTAGTTTTGTTTCAACTGGAGATACCCCTTGAAACAGTTAGGGAAGGGCTAAAGATATCAAAGGAGCACGGAAAAATTACAGTTCTTAACCCAGCGCCAGCTATGGAACTTGATGATGAGATTATCAAAAATATAGATGTTCTAATTCCTAATGAATATGAATTAGAGAGGATTTCAAAAGTAAAAATTACAGATCAAGACTCAATATTAAGGGCATCTGAGGTTCTACTTAATAAGGGTATAGAAAAATTAGTAGTAACCCTTGGGAGTCAAGGTGTACTTTATATTGATAAGGAAGGCCATGAATTTTATGAGGCTCATAAAGTTGATGTTGTTGATACAACTGGTGCAGGGGACAGTTTTATAGGAGGATTTGTATCCACATATATTGAGGATGGCAACATAGGGCAGGCAATTGAAATGGGGCAAAAAGTAGCGGCGTTATGCATCCAAAAAGTGGGTGCCCAAAGCTCTCTTCCGACGCTGAAGGAAGTGAATAACTTTAAAAGGAGGTAACTATGAGAGTAATCCCCATATGTCTTT
>CAYUEJ010000371.1:0-1870 GCA_964442565.1 uncultured Candidatus Epulonipiscium sp. | reverse complement strand
GAGAGTCATGGGACATGGCAGTATGGGGATAATATAAAGACTGATTATGTGGTTCCAGATGATAAGCCGGAGTGGTTAGATAATATTATTGACAGAGCTGCATCAATGCTAGAAAGAGATAAAAATCATCCATCTGTTATTATCTGGTCATGTGGAAATGAATCTTATGGCGGAGAAAATCTGTATAAAATGTCAGAGTACTTTAGAAATAGGGATAATACTAGATTAGTTCACTATGAAGGGGTATTCCATGATCGAAGATTTAATGATACATCTGACATGGAGAGCCATATGTACACCACGGCTCATGATGTTGAAGAATATCTTAAAAATGACCCTCAAAAACCCTTTATTAATTGTGAGTACACCCATGCCATGGGGAACTCAAATGGTGGGATGCATAAGTACACTGAACTTGAAAGTAAATATCCTATGTACCAAGGTGGGTTTATTTGGGATTATATAGATCAAGGAATAATGGCAAAGGATAGATACGGCAAAGAATATTTAGCTTTTGGTGGAGATTTTGGAGACCGTCCGACCAATTATAATTTCTGTATTAACGGCTTAGTATATGCAGATAGAAAACCATCTCCTAAGATGCAAGAAGTTAAGTTTTTATTCCAAGACTTTAAACTCTTACCGTCAGAAAATGGTGTGCTAATTAAAAATGAAAGTTTATTTACCAACACATCTAAATTTGAATTAAGATGGGAACTCAAAAAAGAAGGCCATGTTATTCTAAAAGGCACCAAGGAAACTAATGTAGCACCTTTTAGTGAAGAAGTTGTAACGCTTCCAATTCCAAAACAAGGTGAAAAGGGAGAATACAGCGTAGACGTATCCCTTGTGCTTAAAGAAAAAGAAGAGTGGGCCCAGATAGGTCATGAGGTTGCTTTTGGGCAACATATCTACAATGTAGCAGGGTCAGATGAGACACCTAACAATCTTGGCGTGCAGGTAGAAGCATGTGAGTTTAATATAGGTGTAAAGGCAAAAGATTTACATGCTATATTCTCTAGATCAGAAGGGGCACCTATTTCCATAAAATATGCCGGTAAAGAAATGCTAAACACTGGCCTACGTCCTAATTTCTGGCGAGCTCCTACAGATAATGATAGAGGAAACAATATGCCGGGAAGGAATGCCCAGTGGAAGATTGCCAGTCTCTATGCAAAGCATACAGATATAGTCCTAGAACAAAGCAAGGAAAGTGCTACAGTAACTTACACTTATGACCTGGCAACTACTCCTAAGGCTTATTGTAAGGTTGCTTATACAGTACTAGGTGACGGAGAAATAAAAGTTAAAATGACCTATGATAGTAATGAGGAGCTTGGGAATATGCCAGCCTTTGGACTGACATGGAAAGTACCAGCAGATTATGAGAACTTAGAATGGTACGGTAATGGGCCATGGGAAAACTACTCAGATAGAAAGCATGGGGCAAGGCTAGGAATATTTGAAAATAAGGTTATAGATAATGTATCTGAATATGTTATACCACAAGAATGTGGAAACAAAACTGATGTAAGATGGGCTAAAGTAACTGATAACCAAGGGTTTGGACTTGAGATTTCAGCAGAAGAGCCTGTTGAAATGAGCGCCCTGCCTTATACAGCTCACGAACTAGAAAGTGCATATCATCATTATGATCTGCCACAAGTTCATCACACTGTAGTAACTGTTTCTAAGAAACAAATGGGCGTTGGTGGAGACGATAGCTGGGGGGCACCAGTACACCCAGAATATTTAATTTCAGCTAATAAGCCAATGGAGTTAGAGTTTAGTATTAAAGCAGAAGTAAGAGATTAGTATAAATAAAAGCCGTAAGTTATCTGAGTTATTTTAGGTGACTTACGGCTTTTTG
>CAYUEJ010000370.1:0-1879 GCA_964442565.1 uncultured Candidatus Epulonipiscium sp. | reverse complement strand
TATAAATAAAAGCCGTAAGTTATCTGAGTTATTTTAGGTGACTTACGGCTTTTTGACGAATAAACTATGATGATAAAAAAGACTTAGCAACTTTCTTGGCCGTCGGGGTTACGGCTAAGCCACCCATGGCAGTTTCTTTAAGGGTATCTGACATGGTATTTCCAACTGCCCTCATAGCATCAATAACTTCATCTACAGGAATGAAGCTTTCAATGCCAGCTAAAGCAAGTTCTGCGGCAACTAAAGCATTAGCAGCGCCAATGGTATTTCTCTTAACACAAGGCACTTCAACAAGGCCGGCAACAGGGTCGCAGACGAGTCCAAGCATGTTTTTGATAGCAATAGCACATGCATGTGCCGCCATATGGGGTGATCCACCTGCTAATTCTACAATAGCGGCCGCCGCCATAGCGGAAGCGCTACCACATTCGGCCTGACAACCACCCTCGGCGCCTGAGATGCTAGCCTGCTTTGCAATAACCATACCAATACCAGATGCGGTTATTAGCCCCATAACAATATCTGTATCTGGAATGTCTTTTTCTTCTTGATAAGTTAGCAGTACAGATGGAACAATACCACAAGAACCAGCTGTTGGGCAAGCTACAATCTTGCCCATACAAGCATTGAGCTCAGAGATGGCAAGGGCCTTGGCAAGTACATTTCCGAAGAAAGGTCCAAAAATAGACTGGCCAGAATTAACGCGGGTTTTCATTTTATAAGCATCTCCCCCACTTAATCCACTAGCAGATTTGATATTAGGCTCCATTCCATCAACAGCAGATTGTTTCATAACCTCATAGTGATTCAACATTGTGTTATAAACTTCTTCTGTAGATAAATCTAGCTGGGTAGCTTGATCCTCAATGATGATATCAGATATATTTATTTCCTTAGATGTAGCCATATCGGCTAATTCCTTAACTGAATTATATTTAAGCATAATATCCTCCATTAAATAGACTTAAGTAAAGTTGAGTGAGTAATACCGGGTAAACCACTAATTAGGGTATTAAGGCTCTTATCTACTGCCTGGTCCATTTCAATAATCATAATAGCATCCCCACCGCGATAAGAACGGTATACATTCATACTTGCAATGTTAATACCACTTTGAGATAACAAATGAGATACGACAGCAATAGCCCCAGGAGCATCATTGTGATTAATAATCAGCGTATTATAATTCCCAGTAAACTTAACATCAAGCTCATCAATCTTGGTAATAAGAATATTACCACCACCAACAGACTCGCCCTTTACAGTTACGCTAGCACCATCTTTATTCGTAGCTACAATAACAACGGTATTAGGATGGGCATCTTCTAGGGTAATTTCTTCAAAAGTGAAGTTAATATTAGCTTTTCTTGCTAATTCAAGACTGTCCCTAATTCTCTCATCATCAGGCAACATATTCATTAAACCAGCAATAATTGCCTTATCTGTTCCATGCCCCTTATAAGTTTGGGCGAAAGAACCGTGAAACTTAACGATTGCATTGGTTGGTTCACTGCCAAGAAGTGTTCTAACAACGCGGCCTATTTTGGTAGCCCCTGCTGTGTGGGAACTTGATGGACCAATCATAATAGGTCCAACAATATCGAATATATTCATTATATAGCCCCTCTCGGACATTATTATTATAAAATATTATATTTATCCTAACAAAAACCAGTTTACTTTCAAATCTAACTTTAGTCAACTGCAGAATCACTAAATAATTTAATAAGCACATTTAAGAATATAGGGGAACTATTTTTCGCAATCTATTGACATACACACAAAAACGTGTATAATAATAGAGGTTGAAAGCAATACAGTTCCCTGCCGGAGTGGCGGAATTGGCAGACGCACAGGACTTAAAATCCTGCGGGACTTA
>CAYUEJ010000369.1:0-1882 GCA_964442565.1 uncultured Candidatus Epulonipiscium sp. | reverse complement strand
GGTCTACTAGCCTTCCTAAATGCAGAGCTAAAAAAAGGTGTAGACCTAATTGTTGACGAAGTAAACCTAAAGGATAAGGTTAAGGGTGCAGACTATGTTTTCACAGGCGAGGGTAGTATAGATTTCCAGACTAAGTTTGGTAAAACACCAATAGGTGTAGCCAAGGTAGGTAGGGCTGCTAATGCTAATGTTATAGCCTTTGCAGGGAGAATTGGTGAGAAGGTTGGGTGCTTGTACGAGGAAGGAATAGACTCAATAGTATCTATAATGCAAGAGGTTTGTGATTTAGATACAGCATTAAAAATGGGACAGGTAAACTTAGAAAATACAGTGGAAAACATTTGTAGAATAATAAAGATGGTGAAATAAAAATGAAAAGTCAAGAATTCCCGATTGAATTAGCTGACTCAATCGTTAAAAGTCTCCATGAGGTAACTGGGGATAATGTTAACTTTATGGGTCAAGATGGTAGAATTATAGCATCGATCCAAAAAGAGCGAATTGGATCCATACATGATGGTGCTAAGAGGATTATGTCTGGTGTAGTTGATGAGCTGGCTATTACTATAGAAGATGCAAAACAACTTAGTGGTGCAATGCCAGGATATAATGGAGCAGTTTTCTTTGAAGGCAAAAGAATAGGCTGTATTGGTTTATCAGGTGACCCTCAGATGATGAAGCCACTTCAACAACTAGGGGCTATCATCGTAAAATCAGAGTACGAAAAGTTCCTACTAAATCAAGAGCGTGAAAAAGTTATTACTAAGGTAGCTGAAGGTATAGAAGATATGTCAGCAGCTATTGAAGAAATTACAGCGGGAAGTATAGAAAGCTTCAATTATACACGTGCCGTAGAAGACGTAGCTAATAATGCAGAAGGGGATTTGGGTAATATTGACAAGGTGCTAGTGACTGTCAAGAATATCGCAGATCAGACAAAACTATTAGGTCTAAATGCATCTATAGAAGCAGCTAGAGCCGGTGAGGCAGGGCGAGGATTTTCAGTTGTTGCTCAGGAGATGGGGAAACTATCTGCAGGTTCAACCGATGCCCTAAAAGACATAAATGGAATACTTGACTCAATTAGACAATCTATAGAGCAGATAGCAGCTGGTATTAGAAATACCAGCACAATCGCAGAAGAACAATCCAGGGCACTCCAAGACATCAGCAACACCGTCCAAGGAATACAAACTGAGACAGAAAGATTAGCTGTTAACTAGGCTATCTATAATATACCGTGGTGAGTAGATGCTTTTTGGCACACGCAACTGAGCTTGCAAAAGTGCCCAAAAACATCTACCCACCACTTATTTTTTGGTAAGATAGTAGACTCATATGCCACTTATACATGCACTAGAAAAGAAAATAATGCATATAATTATAAATAGGGATTTAATTTTAGGGTGAAGGGTGATACTATGAAGGAAGTTAACTATAATAAGTATGGGGAAGAGGCCTTAGCAGCTCTTGAAAAGGGTGTGTTTTTAAATGTAGCAGATAAAGACGAGGACAATACAATGACAATAGGATGGGGCAACATAGGCTATATATGGAGAAAACCAGTCTTTATGGTTATGGTACGTTACTCGAGGCACACATATGAGATGTTAAATAAATCAGGGGAATTCACAGTTAGTATCCCATTTGGGGATAAATTTAAAAAGGAACTAGGGATTTGCGGAACAAAATCTGGCAAGGATATTGATAAATTTCACACCTGCAATTTAAGTAGAGTAAAAGCACATAAGGTTAATGCTCCACTTATTATGGGATGTGATCTACATTATGAGTGTAGGGTGATTTATAGTCATGTTTTAGAACCAGCACACCTAGAATCAGAGTTAAGTAGCAAATTCTATAGTAACAATGATTTGCATGT
>CAYUEJ010000368.1:1560-1890 GCA_964442565.1 uncultured Candidatus Epulonipiscium sp. | reverse complement strand
TCGTCCTAGCTTTGTTCTTGCTAGTATGTACCCGACAACCCCCATCAGGATGACTGTATAAATAATAGGTAGTGGGATAGGTCCAAGATAACCATTTCCTAGAAAGTTAAAAGGTTCATTCATAACGCGAATTGGCATCCCATTTGTATATACAAAAGCAAACCCTCTAGCGATTTGCATCATAGCTAACGTTACAATAAACGGTGGAATTCCTGTCTTTGAGATAATCTTTCCACTTGCAAATCCAATCCCTGTTCCTAATAGTAACCCAATTGCAATAGCTATAGGGATTGGTACCCCATTATTAGCAATTAGCCCACAGGTAACTGT
>CAYUEJ010000368.1:0-1550 GCA_964442565.1 uncultured Candidatus Epulonipiscium sp. | reverse complement strand
GATAAAGCAAGCACTGATCCTACTGATAAGTCTATTCCATTAATAATGAGGGCTAAAGTTAGTCCAATGGCTAAGTTGGCATTGGTACTGGCTTGCCTTAGTACGTTGACAATATTACTTGGTGTTAAAAATGAATCTGATAGGATGGTGAGCACTGTACAAAGCACAGCAAATCCAATTAAAATCCCCATATTATCTTTTAAATATCGTTTAATTCCTATCCCCTTATGCATGTTGCGTACCCCCTGTTGCTAGTTTCATTATCTTCTGTTGGTCTAATTCATCTCTTTGTAATTCCCCATTGATCTTACCTTCATGCATCACTAACACACGATCACTCATATTAATAATTTCAGGCAGCTCTGAAGAGATCATAATAATAGAGACACCTTTCTTCGTTAAGCCTGTCATAATGGCATATATCTCACCTTTCGCACCTACATCTACGCCTTTAGTTGGCTCATCTAATATAAGTACCCTGGGGCTGGTAGCTAGCCATTTAGCAATAACAATCTTTTGCTGATTCCCACCACTTAGATTTCCTACGATTTGAGAAGCTGATGGTGTTTTAATATTTAAGCTTTCAATATAGTCTTCAATAATGCTATTTTCTTTATTTTCATCTAACATGTATCCTTTATCGAATTGATCAATAATAGGTAATGTAATATTAAAGCCAACCTCTTGGGCTAAAATAAGCCCCTCTGATTTTCTACTTTCTGGTACTAGTGCAACCCCATTTTTCATGGCTTCTAAAGGACCATTTATTTGGACTATTTTTCCTTCTAGCACGATTTCTCCTGCCTGAATGGTATCAATCCCAAAAAGAGCCCTTGCAAGCTCAGATCTTCCAGAACCCATCAGCCCTGAGATTCCTAATAATTCTCCCTTTCTAAGCTTAAAGTTAATGTTTTTTAACTTATCGTTTGAAAGATCCCTAACTTCTAAGAGCGCCCCTCCTATTTGATGGTCTTCTTTTACATATAAGTCTTTTAATTCTCGTCCTACCATCATTGTAATAAGATCATCCTTGGTTGTTTCTTTAATCACATTTGTACCAATGTACTCCCCATCCCGCATAACTGTCACCCGATCACACACTTGGAATAACTCTTCCATTCTATGAGAAATATAAATAATTGTAATTCCTTTTGCTTTTAACTTATGAATCATTTCGAATAGAATATCTACTTCTTTTTCTGATAAGGAAGCTGTTGGCTCATCCATTACAATAATGCTTGATTCTTTTAGCAATGACTTTGCAATCTCAACCATCTGTTGTTTCGCAATACTCAAATTTGCCACCATCTGATCAGCCTTAATATCTAATCCTAACTGGTCTAATATTGTTTGTGCCTGATCATACATGGTCTGATCATCAACCCACTTTAACAGCCCTTTTCCCTTATTAACTTCCCTGCCTAAGAAAAAGTTTTCTGCCACAGTCATATGATCCACCAAACAGATTTCTTGGTGAATAATACTAATGCCCCTTGCTTGGGCATCTAATACATTATTAATTCTAACCGTCTCTCCCTTAAACCAAATTT
>CAYUEJ010000367.1:0-1890 GCA_964442565.1 uncultured Candidatus Epulonipiscium sp. | reverse complement strand
AAGTGTTCTGCCTGTGGTGCGGCAACTTTCAACGGAGGTGTTTGCTATGAAAATTAGAATGAAATTTTCAAAAGAGGGCAGAATTAAGTTTGTGGGGCATCTGGACTTATTAAGGTTATTTCAAAGAATAATTAAAAGTGCAAAGATTCCTGTAGCCTATTCACAAGGATTTAACCCCCACTCTCTACTATATTTTGCCCAGGCCCTATCTGTTGGGATTACAAGTGAGGGTGAATATATGGATATTCACCTTAAGGAAGATGTAGATCCTGAGTGGGTAAAAAATCAATTGAACAGTATATTACCCGAAGGATTAAGGATTATGGAAGTTTATGTGTTATTAGAAAACAGTAAAACCTGCATGGCCCTAATAGATGGGGCAAGTTACACAATAAAAATAGATAAAAATTCAAATAGCCATGGATTTGAGAAGCTATACCATGAGTTTTATGGGCAAGATAAAATACCTGTTACTAGAATTAGTAAAAAGAAGGCCAAAACAATCAATATAAAAGAGTTTATATATGAATTAGGAATAGATGTGACTAAAGATGATTATATTATTAATGTCACTCTAGCAGCGGGAAGCCGCCAAAACCTTAATGCCCAGCTTTTTATAGAATCTTTCATAGAGTATAGCAAGCTAGATTTAGATTATAGCATCCATAGAAATGAGCTATTTGTACTAGAGGACAATAATTTAACCCCTTTATGGAAAATAGGTGTATAAAATGGAAACCAGTATTATCATCGATGTTGGAGTTAGCTATACCAGGCTGGCAATTTTAGAAGATGATCAGTTGGCAGATATAATTTTAGAAAACAACTTTGAAAACCAGATACAAGGGACAATCTACCAAGGTAGTGTTTCTAATGTAGTTAAGGGAATAAAGGCAGCCTTTATAAATATAGGTGGCCCCAAAAAGGCGTTTTTGCATTATAAAGATATACCCGAGAATTTTAAAGGGAAACTTCAAAACAACCAGCGAATGATGGTCCAGGTTGTAAAAGAAGGTGCAGGTGATAAAGGGCCTAAAGTGAGCTCCTTTATTAATATACCAGGTAAGTACCTTGTACTCCTTCCTTTTGAAAAAACAATAGGTATATCAAGAAAAATCGAAGATGAAAAAGAGCGTAAAAGACTAAAAAGTATTCTTGCAAAGAATAATCCAAAGCAATACGGCGCCATTATAAGGACAGGTGCATCTAAGGCTACTACAGAGGTCATAAAATCGGAGTTAGAAGAACTGATAGGGATATGGGAAAACGTAGAGACTAAGGCTGTTGGGGCAGCAGCTGAAACTATATTATACGAGCAACCATCACTCCTTATGCAGGTGATAAGAGAATATGCCAATAAGGATATTAAAGAGATAGTGATTAATGATAAAGAAGAAGCTAGTAGAATAATTAGTTTTTTATCTAAGGATTTTGAGCAGATTCAAGATAAGATTAGAATTGTGGATTATACAACAAACTTATATGGTGCCTATAATATAGACAAGGAAATCGAAAAATCACTTAAAAAACAAATCTGGTTAAAATCAGGTGCTAACATTGTTATTGAAAAGACAGAGGCTATGAATGTTATCGATGTTAATAGTGCAAAACTCATCAATATAAAGCAAAAGGATAAGGCAATCCTAAAGGCAAATTTGCAAGCAGCAGTTGAAAGCGCAAGGCAGATTAGGCTTAGGAACTTATCAGGGATTATTATAATAGACTTTATTGATATGGATAATAAAGAACATCAAAAGCAGATATTAGAAGCCCTAGAGTTAGAGCTTAGCAAGGATAGGATTAGAAGCCGTATATTTCCAATGACAGAGCTTGGTCTAGTTCAGATAACAAGGCAAAGGAAAAGCCTATCATTAAGCGAACAAATAACCC
>CAYUEJ010000366.1:0-1900 GCA_964442565.1 uncultured Candidatus Epulonipiscium sp. | reverse complement strand
GTTGAAGTAACCTGCTGATTATTATCGCATATTTTAATAGTATCTTTCACTGGAACACCTAGTACACATGCCCCTTCACCCATGGCAGTTTCTATACTATCTTCAATTTGCTCAGCTTTTATTAAAGGCCTAGCACCATCATGAATTAATACAACTTCTGCATGATTGCTAACCTGCTTAAGCCCATTATATACCGAATCCTGTCTTTCCTTCCCACCCTCAACTATAGCTTTAACCTTCCCAAACTTATATCTTTCACATATCTCCTTCTTGCAGTACTCGATTTCATCCTGCCCTGTAACTATGATAATTTCATCAATACCTGGGCATATTTGAAATTTTTCTATAGTATGAGCCAGAATTTCCTTTCCCTTTAGCATTAGATATTGCTTCTTTATATCTGTTCCCATACGTTTACCACTGCCAGCTGCTACTATCACAACACTAGAATACATAAACTTCCCCTTTATATTGAATTTATTTCAACTTTGTAAAAATCATTCTCCCTGCTGCTGTTTGGAGAACCGTTGTTACCACAATATCCATCATCTCTCCAACGTGTTTTCTTCCGCCCTCAACAACAATCATAGTTCCATCATTTAGATAACCTATACCTTGCTCGTTCTCTTTACCTTCTTTAACAACTAAAACCCGCATCTCTTCTCCAGGTAACACAACAGGTTTAACTGAATTTGCTAATTCGTTAATATTAAGCACAGTGGTTTTTTGAAAGCTAGCCACCTTATTTAAATTATAATCATTCGTTACAAGGCACCCATTTAACTCCTCTGCAAGCTTAATCAGTTTGCTATCAACCTCTTTTATTGTTTTATAGTCCTTTTCTACAATATCAACTTGAACAGTTAAGTCTTCTTGAATTTCATTTAAAATATCAAGCCCTCTTCTTCCCCTATTTCTTTTTAGTGCATCTGATGAGTCAGCTATATGCCTTAGTTCATCTAATACAAAAACAGGAATAACTATCCTACCTTCTATAAAACCAGTTTTAAGGATGTCTACAATCCTTCCATCTATGATGACACTTGTATCTAGAATTTTAGGTGTGGCTTCGTTTTGTTGTAACAGGGATTTTTTTGAAAACCATTTTTTGATTTCATCAGTCTTGAGCTGGGCAGTATGGTAACCAAAATACCCTAGCCCTATATATAGTAATACAACAAAAGGCGTATACTTCCTGTTTTGCCCAAAGGCATTCCCTATTAAGTTAGCTACACCAAGCCCTATAGCTACGGCTATTACATATATCAGAATTTCTTGGAGAGTTTTCTCCTCTAATGTAGATTCTAATCTAAGTGATATCTTTTTTGATATAGGATTTGCCACAGTAAAAAACACTATACCCGATATAATTATAAATATTATGATTTCAATGTTTGAGTATAGTAGATTTATAATCCCTGTAGCACCTTCAGGGATTATGCCCATCTCATGAAGCCTAGATATGGGCAGTAAGCCTAATAATCCAATCATTCCCGAAATAATCCAGCGCAATGTCTTTTGCATACGTCACCCCTCTTTGTTTAAGTTCTTGTCCTTATCTTTGACCTAGTTTAAGCCCTGGAACTGCATTAAGGTCCCATCCATGCCGTGTACCTTTTATATACTCAAAGTATGCCGCAGACCCAATCATAGCTGCATTATCAGTACATAAATCCATAGCTGGGTACTTTAATGTAATACCTTCCTCTTCACAGGCTTCTTGCATTTTCCACCTTAATTCTCGGTTAGCCGCAACCCCGCCTGCTAATGCAATTGTGTCTAGGGCTTTTTCCTTAGAAAGTTCTATTGTGTTCTTTACTAAAACGTCAACTACTGCAGCCTGAAAACTCGCTGCAACATCCGCCTTATTAATCTCTATATTTTTCATTTGGCACTGGTT
>CAYUEJ010000365.1:1529-1902 GCA_964442565.1 uncultured Candidatus Epulonipiscium sp. | reverse complement strand
ATATATGTAGACTTACCTGACATATTTGGCCCTGTAATAACGACTAACTGATTTTCTTTTTCATCAAGAATAGTATCGTTAGCAATAAACTCATTGCTACTCATCATTTTCTCAACTACTGGGTGGCGACCATCTTTAATATTAATGGCATCACTATCTGTTATATTAGGCTTTACAAAACTTTGCTCCTCTGCTACTAAGGCCAGGGATAGCAAGGTATCAAGATGGGCTACATCTCTAGCACTTTGTTGAATCCTTTCAATATTAGATGCAATTATATTCCTTATGTCTACAAAGATATTGTACTCCACTACAACAATTCTATCATCAGCCTTTAAAACCTTGTCTTCTACCTCTTTTAGTTCTTCAGTTA
>CAYUEJ010000365.1:0-1519 GCA_964442565.1 uncultured Candidatus Epulonipiscium sp. | reverse complement strand
TGCTTTCTTATATAATGTTCTGGTACTGAATCTAGATTTGACTTAGTTACTTCTATAAAGTAGCCAAATACTTTATTGTATTTAATTTTAAGGTTTTTAATCCCCGTTTTTTCTTTTTCCTTGGACTCTATTTGGGCAATCCATTTTGTGCCTTCTGTTTTAGCTAGCCTAAGCTCATCAATCTCTTCATTATATCCATCTTTAATTAGGTTGCCTTCCCTAAGGGAAAAAGGTGGATCTTCATGTATGGAGTTATTAAGAACATCATGTATGTCTTCTAATGTATCTAAGTTTTCTACTAGCTGCTTAGCATAGCTGCTATCTAAAGTTTTTAATATTGCCTTTATTTTAGGTAGCATATAAATAGAATTTTTAAGTGATAACATATCTTTTGCATTAATACTACCGTAGATAACCTTACTCATTAAGCGCTCAAAATCATAAATCTGGGTTAAATAATCTTGTATATCGCTTCGCTCTATTGGTGAATTCAAAAAACACTCAACAGCATCTAATCTTAGCTGGATATCTGCCTTATTAACTAGTGGCTGCTCTATATATTTACGAATCATTCTAGCACCCATAGCTGTTTTGGTCTTATCTAGGACCCACAGCAGTGAGCCTCTTCTTTTCTTCTCTCTTAGGGTTTCAGTAAGCTCTAGATTTCGCCTTGTGGAAATGTCAAGATTCATATAGGAGCCCGTGTAGTATGGCACTATCTTTCTCATATGTTTTAAATCGCTTTTTTGTAGTTCATATAAATAATATAATAGTGCCCCAGCTGCACTTGTGGCTACCTTCATATCTTCAAGTCCAATAGATGCTAGGGTTACAAGCTTAAGATGTTCTAGTATTTTTTTGCTAGCGCTAGTATAGTCAAAGTGCCAGCCTGCGTACTCCTCCACTTTAATACGAAAACGGGTGCTAAGGTCTTGGGTTAAAACAGTATCTTCGTATACATTAGGTGATACTATGCACTCTGTTGGGTTAAATTTTGCAATTTCATCCATAAGTTTTTGGCTGCTATTAGGTGGTGATAGCTCTGTTACTACAAAGTCCCCTGTTGTAACATCAGCAAAGCTTACACCATATAATTCATCTATCTTAACTATACAAGCTATATAGTTGTTTTTAGAATCATCTAATGCTGAGGTATCAATCATGGTACCCGGGGTAATAATACGGGTTACTTCCCTTTTAACAATACCTACAGCATCAGCGGCATCTTCAACCTGCTCGCATAAGGCAACTTTATAGCCTTTTTCAACTAGGCGCACAATATATCCATCTACTGAGTGATAAGGCACACCACACATGGGTGCCCTTTCTTTAAGACCGCAGTTTCTACCGGTTAGAGCTATTTCAAGCTCTTTAGCTGCTACTAAGGCATCGTCAAAAAAGAGCTCATAAAAATCACCTAATCTAAAAAGTAGTAGGCAATCTTTATTTTGTTCCTTTATCTCGAAATACTGTCTCATCATTGGGGTTAATGTCACGTTTTCACAACCTTTACTGAATT
>CAYUEJ010000364.1:0-1906 GCA_964442565.1 uncultured Candidatus Epulonipiscium sp. | reverse complement strand
GGGCTTTTCAACGTGAGTTGTGTGCCCCAAAAAGGACTTATCTGCCACTTTTATTGTCTAATTTATTATATTTTAAGTAGGAGGCAGACTTATGGTAGAAAAAACAATGCAGCAAGTAGCGGCCATTGCAAAATCAAGAGGATTTATATTTCCAGGATCTGAGATTTATGGTGGACTTGCCAACACATGGGACTATGGTCCTTTAGGAGTAGAACTGAAAAACAACGTTAAAAACGCATGGTGGAGAAAATTTGTTCAAGGGAATCCATACAACGTAGGTATAGATGCAGCTATCTTAATGAATCCAAAAGTATGGGAAGCATCGGGACATCTTGCAGGATTTGCAGATCCACTCATGGACTGTAAAAAATGCAACGAAAGATTCCGCGCTGATAAATTAATAGAAGACCATATGGACGATTTAGATAGCACAGAGGCAGTGGACTCATGGTCAAACGAGCAAATGCAACAGTATATTGTAGATAATAATGTTAAATGTCCTACATGTGGAAGTAAAGATTTTACTGATATTCGCCAGTTTAATCTAATGTTTAAAACATTCCAAGGTGTTACAGAGGACTCACAAAACGTAGTATATATGAGACCAGAGACGGCACAGGGTATTTTCGTAAACTATAAAAATGTACAACGCTCAACTCGTAGAAAGATTCCTTTTGGAATTGGGCAAGTTGGAAAGTCATTCCGTAATGAGATTACACCTGGTAACTTTACATTTAGAACAAGGGAATTTGAACAAATGGAACTTCAATTTTTCTGTGTGCCAGGCACTAATTTAGAATGGTTTGAATACTGGAGAACATTCTGTGTGGATTGGCTGAAGGATTTAGGGATTAAAGAGGAGAATATGCGACTTAGGGACCATTCACCAGAGGAACTTTCCCACTACAGCACTGCAACTACAGATATAGAATTTTTATTCCCATTTGGATGGGGAGAGCTATGGGGAATAGCAGACCGTGGAGATTATGATCTTACACAACACCAAACACATTCAGGTGAGGATATGCATTATTTCGACCCTATCACAAATGAAAAATACATTCCACACGTTGTTGAACCATCACTTGGACTTGACCGCGTAACATTAGCGTTTTTAAGTGAAGCGTACGATGAGGAAGAATTGGAAGGTGGAGATGTAAGAACAGTATTCCGTTTCCACCCAGCACTTGCGCCAGTTAAGGCAGCAGTTTTACCATTATCCAAAAAACTAACAGAGCCAGCTACTAAAGTTTATCATACATTACTGCAACACTTTAACGTAGAATATGATGAAGCAGGATCCATAGGAAAACGTTACCGTAGGCAAGATGAGATAGGTACGCCATTTTGTATTACCTTTGACTTTGATTCATTAGAAGATAATAAGGTTACAATCAGGGATAGGGATACAATGGAGCAAGAAAGAATAAGTATAGACGATTTAGTGAAATATATAGAACAAAAGATATTTTATTAGTATATTATATTGAATTTACGATCTAACCATTATAAAGATGCTAAAGGTATGTTTAAATTAGCTAAAATATGATATAATAAGCAAGGCAAAAGAAAAAATCAATAAAATAATGTATTCTAGGAGGAAAAATATGAATTCGAAGTTTGTTTACATGTTTAGTGAGGGTCATGCTTCACAAAAGAACTTACTAGGTGGTAAAGGTGCTAACCTAGCAGAAATGACAAATATGGGTTTGCCAATTCCACAAGGGTTTATCGTAAGTACAGATGCTTGTGTTGAATATTATGATAAAGATAAAGTTTTAACAGACGTAATTAGAGAACAAATCAAAGAAAATATGGCTAAACTAGAAGAAATAGCTGGCAAAAAGTTCGGAGATAACGAGGATCCATTACTGGTATCAGTTCGTTCAGGAGCGAGAGTTTCTAT
>CAYUEJ010000363.1:0-1913 GCA_964442565.1 uncultured Candidatus Epulonipiscium sp. | reverse complement strand
TTTTGCAAAGATAATGGGCAGCATGTTATTTCCTGGATAGACCAAAAAGACGAAAGCTTTTGGGTTGTACCAAGGCGAATTGATGATATGCTGAATGAACATTTATTCCAAAAAGAAATGCCAGTTATATTTACATCTGCCACCTTAAGTAATGAAGGTGACTTTGGCTACCTTATAAGAACCATAGGCCTAAAAAACCCATCAACCTCTACTATAGGAAGTCCCTTTGATTTAGAAAATCAGGTTACTATACACTTATCTGACACAGATAATAAGATAGAAGAGTTAGTAACACTACTGGACAAAAATGGTGGTAGAGCCCTTGTACTTGTCAATTCCTTAAGCGAAATGAAAAATATTAGAAATAAACTAGAGGAATATGAATTTCCCTTTGAAATAATATGGGAAGACCAGGGTGAGCGCGGATATATAGTCCAAAGATTTAGGGAAGAGGAGACTTCGGTTTTAATAGGAAGCAACTTTTGGGAGGGGATTGACGTGCCAGGTGATGCCCTAAACCTATTAGTAATATGGGAGCTACCCCTAGCGGGAAGTGACCCCCTAATTGATATGCAGCGCAAAGAAGCAAGAGAGCAGGGCTTGGATCCATCCCAAACAGTTGATTATCCACAAATGATCCTCAAGCTAAAACAAGGATGTGGGAGGCTAATTAGGACAGAAAATGACAAAGGCACAATCGCAGTATTAGATTCTAGCCTACCCGGTATTGAACTGATTAACTTATTAACAAATTAAAAGCAATCTATTAAAGGTGATATTATTGAAACTAGAACAAACCTATACAGGAAATTATTTAAAAAATGATTTTATATATGGTCTAAAAAGGGGCATTCCCATTTGCCTAGGATATATCCCCGTGTCCTTTACATTTGGACTTATGGTAGTAGAAGGGGGACTCCCCCCTTGGTTCGCAATATTAATATCTATTACTAACCTTACATCTGCGGGGCAATTTGCAGGGCTAGGAATAATACTCCAAGATGGCTCACTGCTTGAACTTGGAGTTACAACATTTGTTATAAATTTACGATATATGCTAATGTCCCTAGCACTTTCGCAAAAAATAGACCCACTAATGTCATTTATAAAAAGGGCCTTAATATCATTTGGGGTAACAGATGAGGTATTTGCAATTGCATCAGTTGAGGTTAGGGAGCTAACCTTTCCCTATATGACAGGACTTATTATCCCCCCAATTTTTGGATGGACCCTGGGTACTGCCATGGGGGCCTTGGTTTCATCCATACTACCAGGCCAGATTCAAAATGCTATGGGGATAGCATTGTACGCAATGTTCATTGCGATTGTAATTCCAGTAGCTAAAAAGTCAACCCAAGTAGCGATAGTGGTTTTGATGGCCGTAGTTATACATTCTATATTAACATGGTGGCATATATTTGATGCTTTATCAGGTGGCTGGAAGTTAATCATAACAACTATCATAGCATCAGCAGCAGGGGCATATTTATTTCCAAGGGAGGATGAAGAAAATGAGTAGCAGTAAAGCGATAATTGCCGTTTTAGTTATGGCTTTAGTTACATATATACCAAGGGCACTACCCTTGACCTTATATAGGAGGAAAATAAAATCCCCCTGGCTTAAATCATTTTTATATTATGTTCCGTATGCAGTACTAGGTGCAATGGTTTTCCCATCAATACTATACTCTACTCAAAGCATGAGGGCATCCCTAGCCGGCTTAGTCGTTGCAGTAGGCCTAGCATTTTTAGAAAAAGGCTTGCTTATTGTAGCCACCGGGGGAATTATGGCAGTGTATATTGTAAGTCTATTATGAATAAAAAAAGGTATATCTGGTCAATACTAAGCTATAAACTTTTTAGGCGTTTGTGAAACGCCACAACCCGTATAAATACGGGATATTTTTTTGTAT
>CAYUEJ010000362.1:0-1926 GCA_964442565.1 uncultured Candidatus Epulonipiscium sp. | reverse complement strand
CAAAACTTAACAGCAGTCGAGAATGTAGAACTTGCATCTGAGATTTGTAGGGAGCCCCAAGATGCTAAAGAGGCACTACAATCTGTAGGACTTTCGGAGCGTATGTATAATTTTCCAGCCCAGCTTTCAGGGGGTGAGCAGCAAAGAGTAGCTATTGCAAGGGCTCTTGCAAAAAATCCTAAGATATTATTGTGCGACGAGCCAACGGGGGCACTAGATTACAATACTGGTAAGAGCATTTTGAAATTGCTGCAAGATAGCTGTAGGCAAACTGGTAAGACAGTTATCGTTATTACCCACAATCAGGCCATCACTCAAATGGCTGATAGGGTTATTCATATGAGAAATGGAAAAATATTAAAGATGGAGCAAAATGAAAATCCCATTCCTGTAGAGAGGATCGAGTGGTAGTATGGGAACAACCTATATTAAAACTATAATAAGAGAGATTAAGCAGAGTTTTGGAAGGTTTTTTGCTATATTTGCTATTGTAGCTTTAGGGGTAGGCTTTCTTGCAGGGCTACTTGTTTCAACTCCAAATATGAAACTATCTGTAGATCATTATTACGAATCAAATAATATGGCTGATATTTTTATAAAGTCAACCCTAGGCCTAACTGAGGAGGACTTCGAAGAAGTATCTAAAGTCAAAGAAGTGGAACATATTATGCCTGCATATGTGACGGATAGCCTAGTGAAAAGTGATGATAGGGACTTTTTTACAACTAGGATATATGGACTTCCACTTCAAAGTCTTAATACTAAGGATAGTAAGTTTATTAACAAATTGGAGCTTATTTCAGGTAGGATGCCAAGAACTAATAAGGAGTGCCTTGTGGAACAAAGCGGGACCTATTTATCCGAAATAAAAATAGGGACAAGTTTAACAATAATAGAAGAAGATGATGATAAAAAAGAGGAGCTAGAAGACACCTATAATAATACTGAGTTTACAGTAGTTGGGGTTGTGGCCAATCCTTTTTACCTATCCAAAGAAAGAGAGCCAAGCAGTAAAGGGGATGGGAGATTAGGAGCTATTATATATATCCATGAGGATAATTATGAACTTGATGTATACACGGATTTTTATATTAGGCTTTTAAGAAAGGAACCATTACAGAGTTTTACAGATCAGTATGAAGACTATACTAAGAAAATTGTTAAAGAAATTGAAGGTATAGCTAAAGCAAGGTCTAAGATTCGCTATCATGATGTTATGGAAGAGGCTAATGATGAGATAAACTATGCCAAAGATGAATATGATGGTGCAAAGAAAAAGGCCTATGAAGAATTAGATAAGGCATTAAGGGAGCTTGAAAAGGGCAGGGAAGAGATTGAATTAGCTGAAAAAACATTATCCAGCACAAAAGATAAAATACAAGATAGTCAGCTGGAACTTGATAGTGAAAAGTTAGCATATAGCGTACTAGCAGGATCTCAGAAAGCACAGGTAATGGCTAAGCTTGATGAGGCACAGCATAAAATAAATCAGGCAAGATTAGATGTACTGCAAGGGGAATCAGAACTTAGAAGGGCCAAAGAAGAACTTATAAATGGTGAAATTCAATATAAAAAAGCAAAAGAAGATGTAGAAAAAGAATTATACGATGCAGATTTTAAGATTACAGAAGCCGAAGAGACTGTAGAAGACATTAAAGATGCAAAGTGGTATGTGCTGGATCGTAATTCCAACATAAGTTATGCTAGCTTTGCCGCAAACGTAGAAAAGGTGGGGGCTATTGCTAAGGTGTTCCCAATATTCTTTTTACTTGTAGCAGCCCTAGTAGCCTTAACAACTATGACACGTATGGTGGATGAGGGCAGAACCCAAATAGGGACGCTAAAAGCACTAGGCTATACCAATTCTGTGATTATATCTAAATATGTTATAGCCACTAAGCATGCGCTTAAAGAAAAACCAGCAAC
>CAYUEJ010000361.1:0-1935 GCA_964442565.1 uncultured Candidatus Epulonipiscium sp. | reverse complement strand
ATATATTGTTGATATTTCCATCTCATCAAACAATGCCATTTATGCTGAGAATATACTTGAATCTGTCTTAGCATTATTTTCTAACAATGAATTTATATTTTGTAATAACAATGAAACTAATTTAAACAACCCTGATAGCATCATTGTCAATTTTCCTGATGATCACTCCATAGAAACAACCACCTCAAAGAATGAACGTGAGTATCAAGCACGGAAAGAAAAAGATGCTGAAAATCATAATTTCAAAAGGGAGATACTTCTCTTATTTATTGGTGCCATCATAGGTATAGTTGCTAACCATATTTACCAATGGCTTTTTTGATACTAAATATGACAACACTTAGCATCATTAAATTCATAAGCAATTTTGCTAATATCACATAAAATAAAACTTCACTTATACTTTTGAATGGATATAAAACCTCGTATCTTATCTTTTCAAATACATCTTCACCAAGCTTTAAATTGCTAAAGTTTATATTTAATTGACGTTTCTTATTATTCTGATTCACTTCCTCACCTCCTATGCTGGCTCTCCAATCTTACACTTAACGTGTGATTTGTCTGTAAAAAAAATATTGATGTCTATCTCAGGGAAAGCTTTTTTAAACTTTTTAATAAACTGGACACTCGCTCCCCTATCCCCATATTCTACCTTTTCATACATAGACTTAGATATCCCTAACAGTGTAGCCATTTCGCCATGTGTCAATCCTTGCTGAACCCTAAAGTCCCTTAGCCACTTCATATTCTTTATGCCTCCCCTCTCTACACCTTTTGTGTGATTTAAATATAGCACACTCTTTGTGTAGTGTCAATAGGTTTTTATATGTTATTACACTTTTTGTGTGATTACTGTTATTCACACTGTGCGTGTGGTATATTGTATTCAATAGAAGGAGGTTTCTTATGTTTGGTGAAAGACTCAAAGAACTACGTCGTAATAATAAACTTACACAGCAAGAACTCGCTAATATTCTCAAGGTTTCAGCAAGTACGATTGGAATGTATGAGCAGGGCAGGAGATCACCGGATACAGGTACATTAAATGAAGTAGCTGAATATTTTGATGTTTCCGTAGACTGGCTATTAGGTAGAATTGATCTTTCGCATTCAACATTAAATCCTTATAATAAACTCCTTACTCAAAAGGATGAAAAGGACATAGCAAAGGATCTTGCAAAAACACTAGATCAACTAGAAGGCGCACAAGACGGCCTCATGTTTGATGGCGAGGCCCTCGATGATGAAACTAGAGAACTATTAAAGATAAGCCTGGAGAACTCAATGCGGTTAGCTAAACAGATAGCCAAAAAATATACTCCAAATAAATATAAGAAGTAATTTTATTTACTATAAATGGATAAGCTATATAAACGAAAGGATGATACTATGCCTAACGATTTATTACAACAAATACTAAATGAAATAAAGGAAGTAAAATCAGAGGTTGCAGAAATTAAAACTACCCAAACATCTATGGATAGCCGTCTTACTAACATAGAAGATGGCCAAACACGTATTGAAAATAAACTTAATATTGTATACGACCAAACAGCTGACCTTACAGAATTCCGCACAGGTGCAAATAATAAGCTTGATAATATTGAAAATAATGTTAATGCTATCGCTAAAAACCTTAATCGTGTGGAGATAAATACAGCTGAAAACTGGCGAGATATCGCATATCTCAAGTCTGTTAAATAATATAGGAGGACTTTGCTAATGGAAAACGATAAAATGTTTGATTTAATGAGTAAGATGTACAGTGAAATGCAACAAGGTTTCAAAGAAGTTAGGAATGAAATTACTGATATTAAATTAGATCTTAGTGATGTTAAATCAGAACTTAATGATGTTAAGCGTACTGTAATTAATATAGAACATAACCACGGACAAAAGCTTGAAGCATTATTTGATGGCCATACCCAACAT
>CAYUEJ010000360.1:0-1938 GCA_964442565.1 uncultured Candidatus Epulonipiscium sp. | reverse complement strand
CCTTGCTGTTGGTCTAGTAAAAGAGATGCAGCAACTGAAGTAAGCAGAATGTGACAGCTAAGTCAGGAAGCACGCTATTTAGGCAATAACCAAATGGTTTTGCAGGGGGTGAAAGAATTATCCTTCGCTAATTATTCTTAATACAATTATAGCATTGGAATATCTCAGTTAACAAAACAAATAAATAAAAATATGATCAGAAGGCTTAATAAAAAGAGCTTCTAAACATAGTATACGAGGGGTGATTAAATGAATGAAAAATTATTATCACATATTGAGATTGAACACCGGGATGGGGTTGATCTTAACATGTATCAATGCGGTATAGAACAGTGCCATTCTGGTCACGATGCCGGACCTTCCCTCAGGGATCACTATTTAATCCACTATATATTAGAAGGTAGTGGAAGCTTTTCACTTGATAATAAAGAATATATCCTTTCTAAAGGCCAGGGGTTTCTCATACCACCTAATGTAATCACATATTATCAGGCAGATTACGATACGCCTTGGACATATGTATGGGTTGGATTCCATGGATTAAAGGCTGAGACTTATTTGCAAAGGGCAAATATGACAAGGGAAAATCCCATATTTAACTATCAAGGGAACACTCTAAGGGATTACATCTTTCAAATGATGGATGTTGATACCTTTTCACCTTATAGGGACCTACAATTACAAGGGTATTTATTTCTATTTATTTCAGAGCTTATTAAAAACTCCCCTAATGATGCCTTTTCCCAAAATAGCACGACAGATATTTATATTAAAGAGGCTATTACCTTTATAGAAAATAATTATTCAAGGCCTATAAAAATTTCAGATATTGCAAAAAACCTGTCAATCGACCGAAGTTATTTTGCTAGTATTTTCAAAAAGACTTTGCAAAAAACACCTCAAGAATTCCTTTTAGAATACAGGATGAATAAGGCCTGCGAACTAATGAGAAATCTTAATTTATCTATTAGCAACATCGCTCATTCTGTTGGCTATACTGACGCCTTTAATTTCTCTAAAATGTTTAAAAAAATCAAAGGTACTTCTCCGTCAGATTATCGTAAAACAATTACTTAAAAAAAATGTGCCTGACATATCCTTTCTGAGACACACAAGATGGTTGCAAAAGTCTCAGAAAGGATGTGTCAGACACGATATCATTATTCTTACCTAACAATTACTGTACTACAAAACTACTACAACACTTTTCTTGCCATTAATATTATAATTTACCACCTGATGTAGCGATTCCTTCAATAAATTGTTTCTGGAATATCATATAAATAACGACCATAGGGATAACTGCTAATAAAGATGCTGCCATTAACTCTGGATAATTAGCACTAAACTGACCTTGTAGCTTTGCAAGTGCCGCTGATAAAGGCATAGTGCTTTGCTCTGAGTTTACAACCAAAGGCCACATTAAATCTTTAAATGCAAATAATGCTGTAAAGATACCTAGTGCAACCATAGAAGATTTCGTAAGGGGTGCCATTACGTATAAAAATGTCTGACCAATATTACACCCATCTAATTTGGCCGCTTCTTCTAATTCCTTAGGAAGGTTCATATAAGCCTGCCTTAACAAAAATGTTCCAAATGCAGTTACGACTCCTGGAAAAATAAGTGCAAAATGAGTATTTAACATCCCAAGTTTACTAACCATTAAATATTGAGGTATAATAAATATTTGTGCTGGTACCATCATTTGAAATAAGACAAGACCAAAAGCAAAGTCTCTTCCTGGAAACTCTAATCTAGCTAGGGCATATCCTGCCATAGTTGCCGTTAATACTGCAAATATAACACGCCCCACTATTAAAACTAAAGTATTCCAATATAATTTCAGAAAATCCATTTTACTCAAAACGGATTTAAATGCATCTAATCGCCATTCCGATGGGAAAATAACAAAAGGATTCATTTGGGTAGACTCTG
>CAYUEJ010000359.1:0-1946 GCA_964442565.1 uncultured Candidatus Epulonipiscium sp. | reverse complement strand
TTAGTGATAATCATATCTATTTTTCCAGCCTTACAGTCGCTAATCATCTTATTAAACTGTTCCCGCTTTTTAGTATTGGTTGCAGATATTCCTTCATCTGCATAAATCCCAGCCATTTCATAATCGGGGTGGGTTTCTATAAAATTTGTGTAATAGATTACTTGTGCTTCATAGCTAGATAGCTGCTCCTGCTGATCCGTTGATACCCTGCAATAAGCAGCCATCTTCTTTTTCTGTGGCTCTAGGTTTTCTGCAAGGTTGGTATTATTTATTTTTGCTGGTATAAATGTAATGTTTTTTGCCATCTTTTATAACCTCCTGAACTATGGTTTCTTTATTTATATTAAGATCACTTACAATCTCGTTATCAACTTTAGTGCCAGTGCATGAAGCCTTACCGTTATTGATGTAATTACTGCACTGCCATACAATCTTTTTGCAATTTAATTTACTGTTCCATGTTCTTCTAATTAAAGAGTAGCCACATTTGCTACAATAAAGCATCCCACTTAGTGGATATCTATTTTGATATTTTTTTCTATCGCCAACAACATTTCCCTTCGCCCTGCCTCTTCTAACAAGTTCTTCTTGCACCTTATCCCACATTTCATCTGAAACAATAGGTGGATGGTTTCCTTCTATATAATAGCTGTCAACTTGCCCTTCATTTTTATAACTTCGGTGCATCTGGTCATCTGGTGTGAAATATTTCTGCAAATGGGCATCACCTTTATACTTTTCATTTTTTAATATTAGTACAATTGTGCTATTGTGCCATTTACCCTTTCCAACCGTTGGTATTCCTTCATTGTTTAGTTCTTTAGCTATAGCTGCTACACCTTTTCCTTCTAAGTATCGGGTGTATATTCGTCTTACTATCTTAGCTTCTTCTTGATTTATTTTTAATTCTCCGTATTCATCCTTGTCATAGCCTAGAAACCTATTGGTGTTGATCATGACTTCCCCGCGCTTAAACTTTTTGCTATAAGCCCATTTTTGGTTGTCACTAATGTTTTTTGCTTCTTCCTGGGCAAAAGAAGAGAGGATGGTTAGCATGAGCTCTCCATCCCCTGATAAGGTTTTAATATTTTCTTTTTCAAATTCTACTTCTATATTAAGCGTCTTTAGTTCTCGTATTGTTTCTAGCATGATTGTTGTGTTTCTAGCGAACCTTGAGATTGACTTTGTGATGATTAAATCTATTTGCCCACCCCTTGCCATATCAATCATTCGCCTAAACTCCGGCCTGTTATCCGTTGTTCCGCTAATGCCTCTATCGGCAAAAACTTCTACAAACTCATATTCTGGATTACTTTTAATTAGCTTTTCATAATAAGTGATTTGGCTATCTAGTGACTCGCCTTGAGGGTCTGATAAAGTAGAAACCCTTGCATAGGCACATACCTTTTTCTTTGCTGGTGTTATAATTTTAGGCTGTATTACTCTTACTCGCATTACAAGTCCTCCCTTCTATCATTGTGCTAGTCTATTCATCACTTATTACAAGATAGAAGTCAAGTCTTATATGGCATAATAACAGCGTCAAACCCTGCTTCCTTTAATCTCTCCACTTGCCCTAATGCATTATCCCTATTAGCATAAGAGCCAGCCATGACCCTAAAAAGAATTTCACTACTTTCTATAGGCTTTGATGCTTCATACTTAACTCCCACCTCTTCTAGAACAGCTTTAGCTGTTACCTTTACAATCTCATCAAATTTAGTATCAAATATAGTATTATCCTTTGTGTTATCAATAAACCCTATTTCAAGTAAAATAGCGGGAGCTCTGGTTTCCCTTAGCACATGGAAGTTTGCCTTTTTAACCCCCCTATCCTTAAATCCAACCCCCACTAAAGCCTTCTGTACTTTATCCGCTAGGTTTTTAGCCTTTGCGCTTTGTTTTGTATAGGTATAGGTTTCAGCTCCCTGTCCTATCTCTGGCTG
>CAYUEJ010000358.1:0-1956 GCA_964442565.1 uncultured Candidatus Epulonipiscium sp. | reverse complement strand
TTAGTTTTAGTAGCAGGCAATTAAAATAAATATAAAGAAACAATAACAGGAGGTAGTTAATTATGAAAAAAATCAAAGCAATTTTAATTGGAGCAGGAGCAAGGGGAGCTAGATCCTACGCGCCATATGCCCTAGAATACAAAGATGAGATAGAATTCGTAGCTGTAGCAGAGCCTATCCTTACAAGGCGTGAAAAGTTTATAAAAGACCACAATATTAAAGATGGCAATGCATTTAATTGTTATACAGAATTATTTAAACATGACATAGAGGCAGATGTTGTACTAGTATGTACACAAGACAAGCTTCATTTTGAGCCTACAATCATGGCACTTGAAAAAGGCTACCATGTATTACTTGAAAAGCCAATCTCACCATCAAAAGATGAATGTATAAAGATCGCAGGGGCAGCAAAAAAAGCAAACAAGAGCCTTACAATATGCCACGTACTAAGATACACACCTTTCTTTAAGAAAATAAAAGAGTTACTTGATGAGAAAGTAATCGGTGATTTAGTTTCCATTACACATAACGAAAATGTAGGATACTGGCATGCAGCCCATAGCTACGTTAGAGGAAATTGGAGAAATACAGAAGAGTCGAGTCCTATGATTTTGGCAAAATCTTGCCATGATATAGACATGCTACTTTGGCTTGCAGGTTCTAACTGTGAAAAGATTAGCTCCTTTGGCTCCTTAAGACATTTTGTAAAGGAAAAGGCACCAGAAGGCTCAACATCCCGCTGTACAGATGGATGTAAAGTGATTGATACTTGCCCATATAACGCCCTTAAAATCTATATGGACGAAGATAATACAAGCTGGCCTATAGACGTTATAACAGAGGACTTCTCAAAAGAAGGCAGAATAAAAGCACTAGAAACTGGTCCTTATGGTCGCTGCGTTTATCAATGCGACAATGACGTTGTAGATCACCAGGCGGTAATAATGGAGTTTTCAGATGGAGTAACTGTATCATTCCATATGAATTCATTTAGTTATGATATTAGTCGTACAATTAAAATTTGTGGAACAAAAGGTGAGATTATAGGAAAAATGGAAGATGATGATATCAGGGTATATAACTTCCTAACAGATACCTATGAAGATATTGATATTTCAGGTGATACAGCAAACACTTCAGGACACGGTGGGGGGGACTATGGATTAATCGCTGGCCTGGTAGAATTCTTACAAGATCCTGAGGACAATAAAATGACCACCAACGCCCATGACTCTATACAAAGCCACTTATTATGCTTTGCAGCTGAGCGCTCAAGGCTAACTAATGAAACAATAATGATGAATAAGTAATTGTGTTAATGAAAAACTAGAAGAAACCTTCTCGGATATTATATACGGGGTTAATATCAAGGGGAGAGAGGCATATATTGCATTACTTCTAGAACATAAATCATATAAAGACAAATTAACCATCTTTCAAGTATCAAGATATATTATAGATTTATGGTCAAGGGTAATTAAGAGTGGTAAAAAAGAATTGCCTATAGTCATCCCAATTGTAGTATATCACGGGCAGGGCAAATGGAATTACAAAAAAGACACAAGGGAATTGATACCAGATTACGATACGCTGCCGGAATACATTAAAGAAAGATTACCAATGCTTAAGCATGATTTTATTAATATCACAGGGCATAATGAAGATGATATTAAGCAATATAAGCCACTAACACGAATGGTTATACGGACCTTTAAACATATATTCGATGATGCAGATAGAGTGGTTGAAGCACTGCTCATATCTATAGAAGAAGTCGGAGACGGTGTGCCAGATGAAGAGTTATCTAAAATTCTTGAAACAATATTTATTTATTTTTCAGCAACTAATAAAGAATTAACGGAAGATGATATATTAAGGAAAATTAGGAAACTAGAAGGGAAGGGGGAGAAAATCATGACAATCCTTCAAGCACGAGAAATAAAAGGTATAGAA
>CAYUEJ010000357.1:0-1964 GCA_964442565.1 uncultured Candidatus Epulonipiscium sp. | reverse complement strand
TTAGTATTATTGCAATATATTTAACCAGGTGTGGATAAAACACGGAAACTCAAGTAGAAATAATATTCCCAAATAAGACATAGTATGATATAGTTATGTACATGTGACATAAAAACAAGGAGGGAAAACCATGAGTAAAAAAGTCTTTATAATTGGAGCTGGCTACGCTGGAATTGAGGCAGCCCTTACATTACAAAAAAAGAAGAAAAAGCATGAAAAATTAGAAATAAATATAATAGATAAAAACCCCTACCATACACTTCTTACAGAATTACACGAGGTTTCTGGTAACCGTATAAGCGAAGATGGGATTATAATATCACTTCGTAAAATCTTTGAATATAGTGACGTTAACGTTATTCAGGATGAAGTAGATGAAGTTGAATTTGATAAAAAGCATATAAAAGGAAAGTATAATGATTACGAATATGATTATTTAATACTTGCAGTTGGTTCAGAGCCAAATTACTTTGGGATAGATGGAATGAAGGAAAACGCAATGCCTTTTTGGTCATACGAGGAAAGTCTTGCAGTTAAAAAGCGCATCCTTGAGATGTTCCAAAAAGCTAAACTTGAAAAAGACCCTAAGATTAGGCGTAAACACCTTAGCTTTGTTATTGGTGGGGGTGGTTTTACTGGGACAGAGCTTGCAGGGGAACTTTCACACTGGGCAAACCAGCTGGCTGTAGAGTACGGTGTTGATAGGGATGAGGTTAGCATTACTATCCTAGAGGCACACGAAACAGTCCTTACAATCCTTGATAAGAAACTCATAGACAAGTCTGTTAATTATATGACGAAGAAACTTGGCATTGAAATTAAAACATCATCCTGCATTACAAAGGTTACACCGGATTCAGTTTTTGTTAACGAAACAACAGAAATCCCAACTAACACCTTTGTATGGACAGGTGGAGTTAAGGCAAATTCATGCTTCAATGAGTTAGTGCTTAAAACAGGGCAAGGTGCAAGGGTTTGCGTTGATAAGTACACAAAAACCCAGCATGATGGCGTTTACGCAGTTGGTGATTTTTCATTATTTATGACAAAAGAAGGTAAGCCTTTACCAGCCCTTGTAGAGTCAGCTATGCAAACAGGAATTGTTGCGGCTAAGAACATATTAAATGACTATAGAAAACAAGAAGCAGAAGAGTGCAAGCCTAACCTTCACGGCGTTATGGTATCCTTTGGCCATAAATACGCAGTGGCCCAGTTTGGAAATATAAAACTATCAGGGGTCTTTGCCCTTTTAATGAAACACCTAATTAATATTCATTACCTATTTGGTATTGGCGGTTTTGAAGCAATATGGGCCTATATCGAGCATGAGTGGTTCCACCAAAAACATGGCAACTACTTCCTTCATAACCACCTAAAAGTACTAACACCAAACTTTTGGATAACAATTTTAAGAGTTTATTTAGGCTACATGTGGTTAATAGAAGGTATTACAAAATACAAGGATGGATGGTTCACATACGTTATGCTAGCTGGCACAACTGCTGGTACGGATGTAACTACAGGTGCATCAGTAATGCAGTTAGTAAGCGATCATACGCCAGGGTTTTATGCTTGGTTTGTTGATGCCTTAATTGTACCTAATGCAATGCTATTCCAGAAGATTGTTGTTCTTACCGAAATCGGACTTGGACTAGCATTCATCAGCGGATCATTTGTCTTCCTAGCAGCACTAGTATCAATAGCTATGAACCTTAACTTCCTTATATCCACAGGACTTAACGATTTATGGTTCCTAGTAACATCAATAGCTATGCTAGGTGGAGCAGGAAGAACATTTGGTGTTGACCATTACCTAATGCCATACCTTAGCAAACAATGGAGATACTTTGTACGTAATCGAAAGATTTCCTTAACACTAAAAAAAGATAAGAAGTAATATGGGGGTCCATATATCCTACTTAGTACACACCTAGCGGTGCAAAAGTACTAAATAGGATATACGG
>CAYUEJ010000356.1:0-1991 GCA_964442565.1 uncultured Candidatus Epulonipiscium sp. | reverse complement strand
TTATCATAAGTTACCTCCTATAGTTCATATGTGATTTTGAGCATTTCTTGTACGCTGGTATTTCCACTTAGTACATTCCAACGCGCATTGTCTTGGAGAGTTCGCATTCCTCTTTTTATTGCCTCTGTACGTAATTCTTCAGAGGTTATCTGATTTTTAGATATTATATCTTGCATATATATATCTGTTACGAAAATTTCATGTACTCCAAATCTGCCTTTATACCCTATATTGTTGCACTTTTTACATCCTTTACCTTTATATACAGTAGTGCCTAAAGGTATTTTACTAAGCCCGGCTTCTTCTTCTGTAATTGCATATGCTACTTTGCAACTGCTACATATTCTTCTGACTAATCTTTGGGCAACTATACCCCTAACTGAGGACCCAATCATATAGGACTCTGATCCCATGTCTATTAGACGAGTAATAGAACTTGTTGCATCATTTGTATGCAGGGTACTTATTACTAAGTGACCTGTAATAGCTGCACGGATTGCTATATCACTGGTTTCCATATCTCGCATTTCACCAATCATCACGATATCTGGGTCTTGACGCAAAATAGAACGTAGGGCATTCGCAAAGGTAAGGTTTGCTTTTACATTTACAGCGACTTGATTGATTCCTTCTATTACGTTCTCAACAGGATCTTCTACCGTAATTATATTAACATTTGGCTGATTTATTTCTCTAAGAGCTGTTGCGAGTGTTGTTGACTTACCACTTCCTGTTGGCCCTGTTACTAAAATTATGCCGTTTGGGTTTTTAAGCAATGCTCTCATTTTTGGCTCGTCCTCAGGATGGAATCCTAGTTGTCCTATCGATAATCTCATTCCGGTACGATAAAGAAGTCTTATAACTGTTTTTTCCCCATGTATTGTTGGTAATATACTTACTCTCAGGTCAATTTCATCTTTCCCCCTTGACATATTGATCCTTCCGTCTTGTGGTAATCGCCTTTCGGCTATATCTAATTTTGCCAGAATTTTAATTCTAGCTGTTAGCGCCTTAATTGTGCTAATATCTGTCCGTAGCAGTTCTACTAAGTGACCATCCACCCTTAATCTAATACGTACATATGTTTCTGATGGTTCTATATGTATATCTGAAGCCCCTTGGGCAATTGCCTGATCAAAAACGTTATCTACAAATTTTACAATGGGTGAGTTTGTAACATCATAAAGCGTTTCTTCTTCTTGGGCTTTTTGTGCTGATTGAGACTCTTTGGATTGGTCTTGGAGCAGGGTAACCATTTCCCTTGTTTCACCCGCCCGATAAATTCTGTCAATCATTCTATTAATATCACCAGCTGTGGCAATTAAAGGGATAATATCTAGTTTGGTTGCTAGTTGTAGGTCATCAAGGGCGTATATGTTTAGCGGATCACTCATTGCTACTTGTAGGGATTTATTAATCTTTTTAATGGGAATAATCGTATAACGCTTTGCTAATGATTCAGTAATAAGCTGTGCAACCTCAGGTTCTATATCAAACATTCCAAGATCTACATGAGGGATTCCTAGTTGGAATTCTAGTACTTCCATGATTGCTTGTTCTGTCACCCAGCCTTCTGCCACTATAACTTCTCCAATTTTTTGTCCTGTATTTTTTTGTTTACTGATAGCTATTTGTAGTTGGTTTTCAGTTATCATTCCTGATTCTACTAATAAGTCACCTATTCTTTTTCTTTCTGTGCGCCCCATCTTAGAATCACCTACTTTTCTTTATGCGCTTTATCTAAGTTAGTTCAGTCTTTTCTTAAGTTATTATACCATTCTGAATCCAACATGTCTACCTTTATAGAGAAAACTTGACAAATTTTTATATTTTTGTCAAAAAAGTCATAATCTTATGTAAAAAAAGGCAAGTATACATCAATTTCAAAATATACCTACCTTATTTGTTTTTAACTTTATTTCTTTACAGTTGTGTGCCTAATGAATTCTTTTATTTAGCAACTGAACCTTAATCTCTTCTACACCCTTTTC
>CAYUEJ010000355.1:1109-2000 GCA_964442565.1 uncultured Candidatus Epulonipiscium sp. | reverse complement strand
TAAGGCTTATTTTGGGATAGGTCAAATATCTAATCAAAAGGAGTCGGAAAAGCTAGCTTACAAGTATATGTTAGAACATGCTAGAGAAATGGAAGATATAAAGGCTATTAAAATATTGGAAAAGTTTGATGTGAATAGCCCAGACTTTCCTACTAACAAATATATAATGTCTGATAGAACGAACTACATGAATGAATATGGAATTGGTATAATTCATGAAGAGGGTTTTAGAATGTCAACTTTAATAAAAAGATTAATGATATTTGAGGGATATTCAGTTTTTGATTTTATTAAATATGCACTTGGGGGTATGTATTCTAATAAGACTATATTTCAGGACGTTTTAAAAGCTAATTTGATGGAGACCCATAGAAAATTTAAGGTTCCCATCTATATATTACACGGAAAATATGATATGCAGGTTTCCCATGAGCTAGCCTTGCAATATTATAATATAATAGAAGCGCCAGATAAGGGGTTTTTTACATTTGACGAATCAGCCCATTCACCAAACTTTGAAGAAGTGGATAAGTTTTTAGAGATAGTATTTTCTAAATTAGAATAAAAAGGCGTACAAAGATAGAAAATCTGGCAAATGCTACTTACAGTAGCAAAAAAGATACCTTTGTAAGCAGGTGTTTCTTGTTTGAAATTAATGACATGTTACACTTGAGATATAAAAACAAAGGGGGAAAACTATGATAGGAAAGAAAATAAGAAGTTTGCGAAATGAAGTGAAAATATCTCAAGAAAATTTAGCAGAAAAGCTGAATGTATCAAGGCAGGCTGTAACAAAGTGGGAAACTGGTGCAGGTATGCCAGATATTGAAAACCTAATTAGCCTTGCGCAATTTTTTGAAATTCCCATAGATGAACTATTGGGAAACGATG
>CAYUEJ010000355.1:0-1099 GCA_964442565.1 uncultured Candidatus Epulonipiscium sp. | reverse complement strand
GCCATGGGAAATAAAAAAGATGATTTCATTTTTGAAAGTGTAACAGAATATGATATTGATGAAGCCAAGGATTATGATATTAAACTATTTAAAGCTAAATCAGTATCTCTTATAGGTTATAATGGGGAAAAGATTAAGGTTAGGTTAGCGTCGAACAAGATATCAGATATTAAAGAAGCCTTCAAGGTAAAACTAGATGATATAAAAAGAAGGCTAGATATTTCGATTGAAAGAAATGGTGAAATAAACGAGAGGGAAGAGAAAGAACATCTGTATATATTTATATTTTTGCCACTTAAATATATTGATCATATAGAAGTTAAAGGTGATGTAGAGGAGTTCGGGGTAAAGACAATAAAAACAGAGAACATAGAGCTTTCAGGTAAAATTAAGAAACTTTCTATAACAAATAGCTTATCCCATATAGAAGTTGATTGTAATGAAAATATGGAAATCGATTGTGAAAAGTTTAAGGGAAGATTAGATATTAATCAAATTTCAGCTAAGTCAAAAATATGTCTGGGAAGAGATATAGTATTTAGAAGTCTTACAAAAGGTATAGCTAATAAAATTATAGAAAAATTAAGCCAAACAAATAAAGATAAGGTAGACCTTATAGTTGAACTAAATGGACTTAATAGTCAGCTCCTGATTGTTGGTAAATAAAGAATAGGTAGTATGATGATGGTATATACACTGTGTTAAACGCAATGTATATATCATTTTTAGTATGGGATAATATTTGGGGAAGCCACCAGGGTGGCTTATGTTAGTTAATGGTAATATTAATCCGTTGCTTAGCCTAGATTCGTATAATCACATATGTTATGATGTACTAAAAAGGTGATACTATATGTGAAATTGCTAATACCGAACAAGGCTAATAGTAGCAATCAAAAGTATAGGAAGATTATAAACAGGGGATAATAAAGAATGGAGATGAGCATATGGAAACAATCTACCTTGCAGGGGGATGCTTTTGGGGTGTCGAAGCATTCATGAAAAAGTTAGATGGTGTGACCGAGGCAACCTCAGGATATGCTAACGGTCATACAGTCAATCCAACATATGAAGAAGTAGTTCAGGGCACTAGCAACCA
>CAYUEJ010000354.1:0-2026 GCA_964442565.1 uncultured Candidatus Epulonipiscium sp. | reverse complement strand
CGCTAGTAGGCTTGTAGATCTTGCAGATAAGCAGCATTTGATAATCAATATGGGTGCAAGATTCACCCTAGATACCCTGAATACAAAAACCTTGCGTGAAGATTTGTATACTCAGATTCACGATCACTTTGAAACAGATCTATTTTACCTACCCCCAAGAGAAATAGGGTTTGTAAGTAAACTTATGAGCACTGACTTTAATGTGGAAGAAGAGGTGGATTATGAAGACTGTAAGTTTTTATATTCTTTAGGCTATGTACATCTTTATAACTGGAACGGGCAAGTTTATCCTGTTATACCTAAGGAGCTTAGACGTATATACAAAGGAGTACCTAAGGGTGAATTAGACAGCGAAACAAAGCTAAATAACAGGCTTTACTCATATGCCATAGCATTAACACAAATACACGGTGCTTATCCAGTGGAGCACTTCGTAGATGTGTGGAACAAGTATAACGAGGATAAGATTGATGTAGATGATGCTACTTGGTACCTAGATATGATGTATGATCGCCAAGATTACTTTAGTTTTGATTATTTTTATGCTGTTACCACCTATCCTACTACTGACTATGGTTATAAACTTGTAAGGGATAATCCAAACAAGCATTACCGTATACCAGCAAAGCACGAAATAGAGTTTTATTCAAAAGAAACACTAAGCAAGGATTCACCGTATTTAGCAAGACCTGAAAAACTTATTTTGTAATAGAAACGTTATCCTTTCCTTACCTTATGATAGTCTGGCAGATAAGTACTTTTTGAGGCTTTTCAACGAAAGTTGTGTGCCTCAAAAAGTACTTGTCTGCCTATTTTATGAATTGTTATGTTATAATAGTGTTATTAAATTATCAATAAGGAGGCTAGGCAATGAAAAAATATGTTTGTACAATTTGTGGTTTTATTTATGATGAAGCTATGGGAATCCCAGAATCAGGCATTAGTCCTGAAACCAAGTGGGAAGAGTTAGCAGATGACTGGATTTGCCCATTATGTAGTGCTTCAAAAGAGAACTTTGAAGAGCAAGCCGAAAAAAATGAATCAGAGGAAGTAGCTATTGATGAAAACAATGAAGAATTAGTGGAACTGCTTAATGCAGAGATGTCAGCACTGTTTTCTAACCTTTCTAAGGGTGCAACTAAGCAATATCTTGAAGAAGAATCAAAACTATTCACAGAGTTATCAGATTACTACGAGGGAAGAACAACGACTGTAGCAGAAAATAGCTTTAATGATGTAAGACTTGATATAGAAAAAGACATAAATCATACTTACCCAAGAGCTAATGCCATTGCTGATAGCAAAGAAGATAGGGGAGCTAAAAGAGCACTTCTTTGGACCGAAAAGGTAACTAAGATTACAGATTCATTGTTAGCACGTTATGAAAAACAGGGGGATGCAATACTAGAAAACACAAAAGTTCATGTATGTGATATTTGTGGGTTTATCTACATAGGCGATAACCTACCAGAAATTTGCCCCGTTTGTAAGGTACCAAAATTTAAGATTATCGAAATAGGGAGGTAATATCATGCGCGCAGTAAGAAATATAACATTATGTACAAAGGATTGTTTATGCCTTTATGTTTGCCCAACAGGTGCAACAGATACGGAAACAGGACAAATTGACGCACTGGCTTGTAACGGCTGTGAGGCATGTGCTAAGGCTTGCCCATCAGGAGCAATTACAATGGTTCCTAATAAATATCCACCACAACAGAAAAAATCAAATGCGGTTATTAATGAATTGTTTGAATTAGCTAGTAGTAAGGTAACTCAGGAAAAAGCGGCACTGCAAATAGCAGCAGTTACAGATAATCCTATTAAGAAGCAATTAGCCAATGCCATTGCAAAGGCAAATAGGATTATGGCAGAGGATGTTATAAGAGAAGCGGGATATTTGATTCCTCAAAGTGCCAATGTAAATATTCTATTAACATCATTACTAGAAGACCCACCAGCAGATTTTCCAGTAGCAACTGTAGAAAGATTACTTGAGTTAATTAAACCTAATGAAAAGGTAGAA
>CAYUEJ010000353.1:0-2028 GCA_964442565.1 uncultured Candidatus Epulonipiscium sp. | reverse complement strand
CTTAAGCCTTAAAGCCCCTATTTTTATCATCTAGTACAGATTCATTTAAATCGTTCTTTCCGTAGGTAAATCCGGCATATACTTGCTGGGCATTACCCATAGCTTTTGCGTTTTCGGTGTCTTTGGCTGTTGCCCCGTCCCAGCCTTCTAGTAGCTGATTAATTAGGGCTTTGGACTCATCAATAAGGACTTCATCGTAGTTTATAAGGCTCTTAATTAAGAGTCCGTTGATATAAACATATATTTGCATAAGGTTTTGGGATATCTCTTGTTTAAAATCCAGGGTATCTATTAACTCTTGTAGTATTTGCCTAGAACGTGCTACTTCGTATGAATATTCTTTTTGGGCCCCCTCTTGTGCGTGTTTTTTAATATTTTCAAGGCTTTCTAGTAATAAATCATAGGTGATTTTTAGAAGCTGGCCTCTTGTAGCGTTGGCAACTTGTGATGCTGTTATCATTTCTTATCCTCCTTGGAATCCTTAGAATCTTGTTTATCTATATATTGGACCATTTTCTCTATAATTTCTACAAGTGACTTATCTTTATCCATTGGGTTTCCTCCTATATGATGTGTTCAAACTTAGAGTCTTCAAATCTATATTTTAGTAGTGATTCTGATGCCTGTGGCTTGTCTATAATGGATGTTTTCGTCCTGCCTGGAGTAAACTTAGCATGCATTACTTTATAGCCTATATCTTCTATTGCAGCTTTAAGCTCCTTTGAGTCTTTTTGTAAATCCAGGGTAATCTCAGGTGTTTCCCCAATCATCTCAAAGGCCAGGTAATTATCCGAAATCCTCATATTTACCTGAATAAGACCTATGTTTTTTGTTTTTATAGACATGTATGCCTTTAGTTCATTATTTTCTACTTGATTTGAATGCTCCTTGTCCTTCATAACATATAGGTTTAGATTGGACATTCCATGGTGAAGTTGTATTGGTATTTGGTAGATACCATCATTTTCTGCCATCTTCCTTTGGGTACTTAGCATTTGTTCTAGGTCTTTTCCTATCCTGTATGCATCCATGCTTTGGCTAGCTGATAGCCACTGTGGGCCTTGTTCTTCTAGCTCTGTTTCTAGTTTATCTAAGACTTCATCTATACTTTGATCATCTTTATTAATAGATGATTTTATTTCTTCACCTGTTATCTTTTCATAGTCTTCTAGCATATTGCCCAGTAGGTATGGGTCCTTTATCATCCTATCAGTCCAGTAGATATTAGGTATTGTAGGTGCTATATTGTGCTCCTTTAGAAAGCTTAATGTGTGAGGGGATACTTTCCCTAATGATTCAACCTGCTTGCTTACCCGCTCTGATTCAAAGGGTGATAATTTGCCATCTTTGAGCTCTAGTTCTTCTAAAGATTTATCCATATCTATATATTTTTTTAGCTCCTCTGGTGTAACCATTGATAGCCATTGTTTTATTACGTTGTTAGTATGGATCCATTTATCTATATTTTCATCTGTAGCCTGAAGATTGGTTGCACTTTCTATTAGGCTACGTATATTTGTAGGTAGCTCCCCTTCTCTAATCCCTAAATCATCATCTACTGTTACATCCATCTTTCCCGTTTTGCTACCTATCTGCTTAATGTATTTACTAGCCTCAAATAGGTTACCTAGGGTTGGCTCCTTATTATTATCTAGCAAAAATCCTATTGCTGCTGTTTCGTTTTTTTTGATTGTGCTTAGCATACGGTAAACTGCAACTAAGCCCTCACGTTCTTTAACATTGAGCTGGTTAGCCTTATCTAGCTCTAATATGCCCTCTGCTACCTTTTGGCTAGGATCTACATTTGCATCTTTTTGGATTTCCCTTATGTGGTCTATTAGGCTATCTATAGGCATGGTATCAGGGCGAATGCCTTCTTTCAGTATCTGGGCAACAGTGGCTGGCTTAAGCTCATGTAGTACAGTTTCTATTTTTAACAACACTTCCTTTGCCCCTTGCACCGCTTCAGGACTTATATTTATATTGTTTTCTATTAATGCCTTGGCTGCCCTTATATTTGATTCTGTT
>CAYUEJ010000352.1:0-2029 GCA_964442565.1 uncultured Candidatus Epulonipiscium sp. | reverse complement strand
GCCCACAGGAAGTAACCCGTATTGTAACTGAGAACTTTACAAGGAATATCACGGGTGTATCAGTCTTATCATCTTTTTTGGGGTCTAATACAACAATTATTGATATAGGTGTCAAGGGAGAGTTTGATAACCCACTCATCTACAATCACAAGATTATGAACGGTACTAATAATATGGCTAAGGGTCCTGCCATGAGTAGTACTGATGTAGTTAAGGCTATTAATATAGGGATAGACACTATTGATAGATTGGTATTTGAAGGCTATAATATCTTTGGCACTGGGGAGATGGGGATTGCCAACACTACTACCAGCGCCGCAGTATTTAGTGTACTCGAAGATATAAGTGTAGGCATAGCAACAGGTAAAGGCTCAGGCCTCACAGATGCTCAGTACCTTCACAAGAAAAATATCATACAAAGGGCTATAAAGCTAAATAATCCTAACAAAGACGATGTTATTGATATACTTTCAAAGGTTGGGGGTCTTGATATAGCAGGCTTATGTGGATGCTATATTGGTGCTGCCAAAAATAAGGTGCCTATTGTCATTGATGGTTTTATAGCTTCAGTGGCAGCATTATGTGCCTTTCGTATGTCGCCCTATATAAGGGACTATACTTTCCCATCCCATCTTTCCGCAGAACCAGGCTCCCAACGTGTTATGGATGCCCTTGATCTTAAACCAATGCTTAATCTAGATTTAAGACTTGGAGAAGGATCAGGTTGCCCACTTGCTTTTACAATCATAGAATCAGCCCTCTATACAATGCTAAATATGGGTACATTCGAGGATGCCAAAGTAAAAAAAGATACATATATCGACATACGATAGCTAAATCTAAGCAATAAATATAAAAATAGTGTATAATAAAATGTGGAGCATTTTTTGGCTTCCACATTTTATCATTTTAAGGAGATTATTATGGATACAAAACAATTAATTATGGATGCATATAATATAGATGAGAATGTATATGATTTTTGTACAAGAATAGAAAACGATCTTAAACCTCAATTTGAAAATATAAAAAATATAACAGAATATAATGGTGCTAAGGTATTACATGCTATGCAAAAAAATTCACTTAGTGATATGCACTTTGCAGCTACAACAGGATATGGATATAATGATTTAGGAAGGGAAACAATAGAGCAGATATATGCCGACGTATTTAAGGCTGAAGCCGGACTTGTAAGACCACAGCTAATTTCTGGGACACATGCCTTGACTGTAGCATTTTTTGGCAATTTAAGGCCAGGAGATGAGCTGCTATCAGTAGTTGGCAAGCCCTATGATACTTTAGATAGCGTAATAGGCATAATCCCTGAGAGTGGTAGTCTTGCAGAGTTTGGAATTAGCTATGCCCAGGTAGATATGAAAGATGATTTTTCCTTTGACTATGAAGGGATTAAAAATGCAATTACCCCCAAAACAAAAATGGTAACAATTCAAAGGTCTAAGGGTTATAAATATAGGCCTACATTATCAGTTAAGCAAATTGGAGATATAATAAAATTTGTTAAGGATATTCGTAGTGACATTATATGCATGGTTGATAACTGCTACGGTGAATTTGTAGAAACTATAGAGCCGTCTGAAGTTGGTGCTGATTTAGTAGTAGGCTCATTAATTAAAAACCCAGGGGGTGGGCTTGCACCTACGGGAGGTTATATTGTAGGTAAGGAAGAATATGTTGAAAATGCTGCTATGCGTCTTAGCGCCCCAGGTCTTGGCAAGGATGTAGGAGCGACTTTGGGACTTAATCAGCTTATACTGCAAGGATTATTCTTTGCCCCTGAAGTAGTTGAAAACTCACTAAGGGCAGCAGTACTTTGTTCGCGAATATTCGAGGAGCTCGGATTTGATGTTATGCCAAGCTCAACTGAAACCAGGCATGATATTATCCAAGCAATTCAAATGGATACAGGTGATCAGGTAATATCTTTTTGCAAGGGAATTCAAAAGGCGGCGCCAGTAGATAGTTATGTAACACCAGAACCATCTGAGATGCCCGGTTATGATGCGCC
>CAYUEJ010000351.1:0-2030 GCA_964442565.1 uncultured Candidatus Epulonipiscium sp. | reverse complement strand
GCTCTCTTCAATATTGAAATCTAATTCAGCAGATTCTTTTAAGGATTCCGCTGCAGGAATCAGCGCATCCAACATTGTCTTTTGACCTGGCCTTGCTTTTCCCCTTCTTTGTATCTCTAAATATGCGGATTCAAAAAACACTGCGAGTTCATTAACCGTAACTATATTGGAAGTTCCTATTTTGCTTAGTCCGCCAATAAACATGGTTCCAAATAGAACCCCTGATGCCCCTCCCATAGTCTTTACAAGTTCTAATCCCGTTGCATGGAATAATGAGCTTACTGTCTCAAAATCCTTGTTTTCTAGCATTGCCCTTAGGGCTATAAAACCTCTTTTCATTCCAGTACCATGATCTCCATCGCCTATGATGGTATCAATCTCTGTCAAATATGGTTCATTCTTAACTATCTCATCAGTTACATTTATTAACATTCTTTTCATTTGCTGAGCCGTTACTGTTTTCATATCGCACCTCAAATCGTAAAATCATAGCCCGAAATCGGCCCTATATATTTATCAAGTTCCTCATCTGCTGCTAATACACTTATAATACAACCTTTTTCATTGAAGGCATTAAAATAACTTCCTACTGAACATCCTGCAACGTTATAGCCTTTACTTTCTAACGCTTTCTTTACTGAATTTAATACCACATATCCTTCCACATATGTCATCTTATACATCCTATTAATAGAAAAGTATATATTTGAAGTAGGGTAATCCTTTAGCTCATTTAGCAAGTAGGAAGTAACTTGCTCCGCCATGTCTGATGCAGATTTAAAATCTTTTATCACTACTGGTGGTTCATTAGAAAATCCTGCCCCTAGTTCCATCTTGCCATCTTTCTCATTTAGCACAAAGGTTGCTGTCCTTAATCGATCATTGGCTTTCTCAACAACCCTAAACATTTCATCTAAAGTTGCTCCTTGATCTGCTAATTTTGCTGCGATTTTCATTAGCAGTCCTACTCCAAACAGCCCCCCTCGATTTTCTTTCCCCTCACCCTTAGCACTGAAAACATCATCGCTAACATAGCAAACTTTAGATTTAATTCCTTCCGCTAATAGAAGCTCTTGTGCCATATCATTATTCAAAAAATCACCTGCAAAATTATTTGTAAGGAAGAATATCCCTTTACCCCTGTGGATCTTTTTAGCTACTTCATAAATTGCGTAAGCATTCGGGGCACAATCAAAATCACCATGGCATACTGCATCTGCCAGACCATCCCCTACAAATCCTGGAAACAATGGCCCATACCCACCGCCTCCACTAATAATAATTTGCACTCTGTCATCCTTAATATCTTTTTTATGCAAAGTATAGCTATGTTGATTCTCTACCCGGACAAACTTATTGGGCTCAGCATCCATAATTCCATCTATTAGTTCATCTAAAACATCTTCCTTTTGATTGATTATTTTTAGCATAGTCTCTACCTTCCTCTATTAGCCCTCTTTTTTCTGTGACATATCAGCAACAACAGCTATTAAAATAATTAATCCCATTATAACTTTCTGCCAATATGAAGATACCTGCATTAGATTCATACCATTATTGATAATAGCAATAATAGCAACACCAATCATTGCACGCGCAACTGATCCGATACCTCCCAAAAAGCTAGTACCACCAAGAACTGTTGCTGCAATAGCAAACATCTCATAACCATCACATGAAGCTGGTTGCCCGTTGTTTAATTTAGAAGCTACACATACGCCACCTATAGCTGCCATTATAGAAGATATAACATAAGCTGAACCCATAACCCTCTTTACATTAATACCACTTAAGTGTGCAACAGTCTCATTACTACCTACGGCATAAATATGTCTTCCAAATACAGTTTTGCTCAGCAAAATATGCATCAGTATAACTACAATAACTGTAAATATTGTGATCACCGGTATAGTTCCCAAGGGATTAGCTTCTGTCTTTAAAATTCTACCAGCACCTAACCATGCGAAGTTATTCGATAATCCATATACTGGTTGGCCGCCTGTCACTACATAAGCTAGGCCCCTTGCAAT
>CAYUEJ010000350.1:0-2056 GCA_964442565.1 uncultured Candidatus Epulonipiscium sp. | reverse complement strand
TATCATTTTTAATTTTTTCAAATAGCTCCGTTGAAGGTTCTATTTGATTAGCTTGGGATAATAGCACTGCCTTTATTTGCTTATCATGTTCTTTTCTCATTTTCATAACATAAAACCCCCTTTGGAATAATAGAACTTTCTTCTTTTATTAAGTTTGTCTTTAATCTGTTTCGCCCTGTGTATAATCTTGATTTTACTGTCCCTTCTAAGCATCCCATGGTTTTTGCAATTTCCTTGATAGAAAACTCATTGTAATAATATAGAATTAATGTTGTTTGTAGTTTTGGATTTAGTTTTAAAATCTGTTGATATATCATGTTTGAGGATTCCTTTTGCTGAAGTTTATCTAATGATGATTCCTCATACTGATCTTCTAGTTTCTCAAAAATATCCTCTACTGGCACCAATCTTCTTTCTTTGTCCATATACCTCCACGTTGTTCTAGTTAGCACCCTATAAAACCACGTTTTAAAGTACTCTGGATTCTTTAGTTCCTTAATAGATGTATAGCATAGGACAAATACCTCTTGGACGATATCTTCACTAACATCCTTATCCCTTGTCATTAGGTAAGCTGTCCTTAGGGCCTTGCTTTTATATAGCTCAAATAACTGCTCAAAGGCCACTACATCCCCTTTTTTGACGTTGACTACTAGTTCTTTTTCTTGCAAGTTTTTACCTCCTTTATTAGATGCATCTACTATATAGAGGCAAGTGATATGTATTTGGTTCATTATTCTTTAATATATATTTGAAAAATAATATAAGGCAGCTACATAATAGCTGCCTTATATTACTATCTTCCTAAATCAATAATATTTTGAATAAGTGGCTTGCATCTTCCGCACTCCTCGCCTGTTTCTTTATCTACGCCAGTTCCTGCGCCTGTTACTTCCCCTACCTTGTCCACTGTATTGGCACCATCTTTGATTGCATTTAGTACTGCTTCTAACGAAACATTTTCGCAGCCACAAACTGATGATAGAATACCACCTAGCTCATTTTCGCAGCCACCACACTTAGTACATACACCTACATCAGTAACTAAGTCATCTATAGTTCTTGCACCCGAAATCATTGCCTTTCTAATCGAAATATAGTCCACATTGTTTTGTGTACAAATAATTTTATTACTTGCCATAGTTTATGTCTCCTTTATTTTGTAGTTACTAGATAAGTATATCATTTTGAGTTTCTATTATCAAATAACTACCTTTTAATTATGCCTATTTTTGTTATTTGCGTATATATCTAAAATAATAACACATACTAGACTGTATAGAAAATTTATATATAAAATTAAAATGAGGTGATTATTTTGTCAGCAGTACTCCCCCCACTACCATATGCATATAATGCATTAGAGCCACATATTAGTGCTCAGATCTTAGAGTTACACCATGATAAGCATCATGCAGCCTATGTTGCAGGTTATAATCAGACACAAGAAACCCTGGGGTCCCTGCGTTCTAATAAAGAATGCTCACTTAGTAACTATTACGAGCAAATGCTTGCCTTTAATGGTTCAGGTGATATACTTCATACGATTTACTGGGATAATATGATTCCTAACGGCTTCCCTATAGAAGCTAGTATGAAGGATGCCATTGATAAATCTTTTGGGTCCTTTGAGCAGTTTAAAGATCAGTTCACCGCTACGGCAGCTGGAGTTAAGGGCTCTGGATGGGCCGCACTTGTCTATAATCATTGCCTAGGCGAGCTAAATATTATCCAAATAGGAAACCACGAAAACACAATTCTTCTTAACTCCCATATACTTCTCGTATGTGATGTGTGGGAGCATGCTTATTATTTGCAGTATAAAAATAACCGGGCTGAATATATCAAGGCATGGTGGAATGTGGTTAACTGGGCAGATGTAGAGGCTCGCCATAAAATGGCCCTAACTAAGGCCTAAAAAGGTACACGGCGTATCACTTCTGGTGCACATAACCCTGGTTATAAAAGTAACAGAAGTAGATGCACCGTGTAATATATTGATGGCGTGGAAAGTACCACTCTCATGTGAAATACATATTGACATATTCTTGGAATA
>CAYUEJ010000349.1:0-2061 GCA_964442565.1 uncultured Candidatus Epulonipiscium sp. | reverse complement strand
AAACTTCCATTATTATAGGTAGAATCATAGGACTTCTTTTAGTTTTTTGCCATACGAATTCACGAAGGTCGTCTCTTACAAGGTTTTTGATTTGAGACCACTCTTTAATCCTCTTATCTTCGCATCTATCTAGGGATTTTCTAACAACCCTTTTGGCTTCGTCCATTAAGTTTTCGGATTCTCTTACGTATACAAACCCTCTTGATATAATATCTGGGCCTGCTACAACCATTCCTGTACCACGTTCTAGAGTTATTACAATAACTAATAAACCATCCTGTGATAGGTGCTTACGGTCTCTAAGGACTATATTACCTACGTCTCCTACACCTAAACCATCTACTAGGACATTACCTGATGGGACTGTTCCTATATTTTTAATGCTATTACGTGTAAGCTCTAGGACATCACCAGTGCTTGCAATTGCAATATTCTTACGTTCCATTCCTAGCTCCATAGCAAGCTCTGCATGCTTGTGCAAGTGCCTGTACTCACCGTGTGCTGGTATAAAGAACTTCGGCTTAACTAGTGAATGGAATAACTTTAGCTCTTCCTGGGCAGCGTGACCTGATACATGAGTATCTTCCCTGATAACCTCTGCCCCTTTTTTAAATAGTTCGTTTACAACTTCTGAAACTGTTTTTTCATTACCAGGAATAGGGGTTGAGCTTAAGATAATTACATCCCCTTCTCTGATTTCTATTTGTCTATGCTCAGATTTCGCCATACGAGATAGTGCTGCCATAGGTTCCCCCTGGCTTCCTGTCATTATAATAGCAACCTGACCATCATTATACCTTTTAACATCGTTTACATCGATTAGTATATCTTTTGGGATATCTAAGTATCCCAGTTCACTAGCTGTCTTTACAACGTTCACCATACTTCTTCCAATAACTGCCACCTTACGATTAAACTGATGGGCTGAGTTAATTATCTGTTGTACACGGTCTACGTTAGATGCAAAGGTAGCCACCATAATACGCTGCTCTGTCTTGCTAGCAAAAATCTCATCGAATCTTTTTGCTACTAAACGCTCTGTCGGTGTATAACCCGGTTTTTCTACGTTTGTACTATCTGCTAGTAATGCTAGCACACCTCTTTTACCTAGTGCCGCAAACCTAGGAAGGTCAATCATTTCACCACGTATTGGTGTATAGTCGATTTTGAAGTCTCCTGAGTGAACTACTACACCTACTGGTGTTTTAATTGCCAGTGATACTGCATCTGCAATACTATGATTCGTTCTAATAAACTCAACATTAAAGTTATCACAAATATTTACTATTTGACCTTGCGAAACACAGTTTCTAGTTGTTGTTCTTAGAAGTCCGTGTTCTTTTAGTTTATTCTCTACTAATCCTAATGTTAGTTTTGTCCCAAAAATCGGAACGTTGATCTCTTGTAATACATAAGGTAATGCACCAATATGGTCTTCATGACCATGTGTTAATACAATTCCTCTTATTTTGTCGACGTTGCGCCTTAAATATGTTATATCTGGAATTACAATATCAATTCCTAACATCTCATCATCTGGGAATGCTAAACCACAATCCACAATGATTATATCATTCTCATATTCAAACACCGTCATGTTCTTTCCTATTTCTCCTAGACCTCCTAGGGGAATAATTCTTAATTTACTTTGTTTACTTTTTGGTTTCCTTGCTGCCAAGTCTACACCTCCATATATTTTTACCGTTCGTATGTTTTATATATTATAGTTTCCCCAATATATAAAATATTATTGATGTTATCATTTTCGGGCAGCTTAAAAGTGTGGCAGATGAGTCCTTTTTGTGGCACACAACTCCCGTCGAAAAGCCCCAAAAAGGACTTATCTGCTACATTCTCATTGGTAAGGAAAGCAGAACTTTCCTATTACATAAAAGACAGTGTTAATTAATTACACTCCTGACAGTGACCATAGAATGTTACTTTATGGTTCTTTACATGAAAATTATACTTCTCCCCAATCTCTTTTTCGATTTCTTCTAATAAATCGTTCTCCACTTCAAATACCTTGTTGCATTTTTCGCATATTAAGTGGTGATGGTG
>CAYUEJ010000348.1:0-2074 GCA_964442565.1 uncultured Candidatus Epulonipiscium sp. | reverse complement strand
ATATAGAACTTAATCGTAATCCTGAGAATTATTTTGCTGAAGTTGAGCAAGCTGCTTTTAACCCTGCAAATGTAGTACCAGGTATAAGCTTCTCCCCTGATAAAATGCTACAAGGAAGGTTATTCTCCTATGGCGATGCTCAGCGTTATAGACTGGGTGTTAACCATTACCAGATTCCTATTAACTCACCTAAATCACCTACAAATGTTTATCACCGTGATGGACAAATGAGGGTAGATAGTAATGCAGGAAGCACCATTGGATACGAACCTAATAGTTATGGAAAATGGCAATCACAACCTGAATTTAAAGACCCTGTACTCTCACTTAGCGGTGAGGCAGCAGACCACTGGAACTTCAGAGATGATGATGATGACTATTATACACAACCCGGTAAACTTTTCAGGTTAATGAGTCCCGAAAAGCAGCAGGTTCTTTTTGATAATACTGCTAGAAATATGGGGGATGCCCCAGATGAAATTAAGATTAGGCATATTAAAAATTGCCTCAAGGCTGACCCTGATTATGGACAAGGTGTAGCAGACGCCCTTGGTTTATCCACAAATAATATCTAAAAAAATTAGCAGATAAGTCCTTTTTGGGGCACACAACTAACGTTGAAAAGCCCCAAAAAGGACTTATCTGTCACTCTATCGACAGTAAGGAAAGTAGAACTTTCCTAATTACATCTAAAAAAGAGGATGAGTTATCACTCCTCCTCTTGTATTACTAAAACATGTACTTCTTCTATTTTCCTAAAATCAGTTTTTGTCACCGTAATTTGAAGGTTGTCATACATAAACTTATCACCTTCATTTGGTATCCTACCAAGTTCCTCTATTACAAATCCTGCAACCGTATTAGATTCATAATCTTCATCTATGTTAAATAAATCAAACATCTTATCTATATTTGCGCTACCTGATATCTTATACTCGTACTCATCTATTTGCACAAATTCTTCTACAATCTCATCATGTTCATCCCAGATTTCTCCAACAAGTTCTTCTAAAATATCCTCCAGTGTAACGATACCAGCTGTTCCACCGTATTCATCGGTAACTATCGCCATATGGGATTTGGTTGTCTGTAGTAATCTTAACAGCTTGGAAATTTTAGTTGTAGATGTAGCCCAAATAACTGGTTTTATAATATCCTTGATAGATTTATTTCTATTATCTGAGTGTAGGTAGTGGTGGAAATTCTTCTCATGAATAACGCCAATTATATCATCAACACTTGTTTCATATACTGGCATCCTGGAATAACCACTTTCAACAAATAGGCTACTTATTTGCTTATCTGAATAAGATAAATCTATAGCTATAACATTAACCCTCGGTGTTAAAACGTCATTTACATCCAGGTCATTAAATTCTATAGCCGAGCGAATTAACTCGCCTTCTTGCTCATCAATACCGCCCTCGTTCTGAGCCTCATCTATAATTGTAAGTAACTCTTCCTCTGTAATACTTCTGTCTTCATTAACTTTAAAAAACTTGGATAATAACTTCTTCCATGACATAAAAAATAAGTTAAATGGTGTAAATATAAAAATTAAAACTTTGAGTCCTGGCGTTGCCCACATGGCAAACTTCTCTGGCACTTCTTTAGCTAGACTCTTAGGAGATATTTCACTAAAAATAAGTATAATGACAGTCATAAAAATGGTTGAAATTGCAACGCCTGCGCTTCCAAAATATTCTTGAAAAATAACCGTTCCTATAGATGCCGCAGCAATATTTACAATATTGTTCCCTATTAAAATTGTAGATAAAAGCACATCATAATCCTTGGATAATTCTAGTGCTGCATTAGCTTTCTTATTACCACTATTTGCAAGATTCTTAAGACGTATCCTATTAACAGCCGAAAAGGCTGTTTCTGATGCCGAAAAAAATGCTGACATCGATATTAAACATATTAATATTATTATAAGTTGTAAGGGGGGATCCTCCACAGTTCATTCCTCTTTCATTAAAAATTTGAATTATAAATTTGAGTTATAAATTTAATATTAGCATTATATTGCATATTTTACAAGTATAATAATTAAAAACTATTGCAAATTATT
>CAYUEJ010000347.1:662-2079 GCA_964442565.1 uncultured Candidatus Epulonipiscium sp. | reverse complement strand
ATCTTCCTCTGGGTGGTAGTAGAAAAAACTTGATTAATGTGCAAAACTAGAACCATGTAATTTATTTGGATCTTTATCTTTAATTTGATCTTGAATTTCTAAAGCCTCCAGTTCATCTGGTGTAAAGTTCAGACTTTCAGCTTTAGCCAAAAAATCTATTCCTGTATTCTTTAAGTTTTCATAGGCTTCTTTTGTAATAATAGTATTTACCATATTTAATCTCCCCCTTAATGACTATATAGTTAATGGTGTACTTTTTATTTAAGGTGAATTTCTTATTTCCTAGATGGCTTAGTTCATCTACTCCATCATATATTTCATTAACTATTTCTAAGGCCTTCTCAAACTCTTCATCTGTCAAACTATTTTCTGCTAGTATAAACTCTCCAAATGAATATTCATACTCCCCTGATTGCATAGTAATCTCTTTCATTTATCCCTTGTGCTCCATAAATAATATCGGGTCTAGCCAAGTACTGCCAAGTTGTACATATACCCTCATATTTTGTTTATCTACTAATAATTGTGTTGCCATCCTATCCCTCCTAAAATTTCTAATATGTAAATATCTATTAATCCCTTTTCCCTCATAATTTCACCCCCAGCCACTGTTCATAGTATACCATATCCAGTTACTGTATAAATAAGTGCCACTATTAATAATAAATGCCTTATGCTATACTTTACTGAAATACTAATGATAAAACAAATGTGAACGGAGGCACAATCAATGATTAATTTTCTATTAAAATTAGCTATAAAGGATGAACCTGATTATACAGACCCAGGTGTAAGATTAAGGGTAGGATACCTAGCAGGTTCAATCAGCTTATTGCTTAATATCGCATTATCTATAATCAAATTAACAATAGGGTTTATGATATCCTCTATAGGGGTAGTTGTTGATGGATTTAATAATTTATCAGATGCAGCTTCTTCTGTGATTACATTACTAGGGTTTAAGATTTCAAATAAGCCCTCTGACAAGGAGCATCCCTATGGCCATGCAAGGGCTGAATATGTTTCGGCTTTAATTATTGCTTTACTAGTAGTCCTCGTAGGGCTTCAGTTTATTAAATCTTCCTATGATAGGATTATCAATCCCATAAGTGTAAAATTCGAGCTACTTTCTTTCTCTATATTGACCGTCTCTATACTGTTTAAATTATGGATGTTCTATTTTAACAAAGTTTTAGGAAATAAGATTGATTCTTCAAGTCTTAAAGCAACTGCAACTGATGCGCTAGGAGATGTGCTTACTACCTCAATTGTAGTTTTATCTCTTATAATAGGGAGATATACCACCTTACCCATAGATGGTTTTATTGGATTAATTGTTGCCCTAATAATACTTTATTCAGGATATCTATTGGTTAGCGAAACCATTAGCGCGTTGATAGGGGAAGCCCCACCAAAA
>CAYUEJ010000347.1:0-652 GCA_964442565.1 uncultured Candidatus Epulonipiscium sp. | reverse complement strand
ATATCGTGATATTCTTACTTATGATTATATTACCGGTGCCCATGACCTTGTGATACATTCATATGGGGCTGGCAACACCATGGCAACAATTGATGTTGAATTCCCAAGTAATATAGATGTACTAACTATTCATAATGTCATAGATATGGCTGAAAGACAATTGGGAGAAAGGTATAATATGACTCTAGTAATCCATATAGACCCACTAGAGCCAGAGTCAAAAGAAAGGTATGAGTTAAGGAACAAGATAAAAGCTATTGCTTTTGAGGACCCAAAAATAAAATCCATGCATGATTTTCTCATACTTAGTGATGAAAACGACAAGAAGATAATTGAATTTCATTTAGTTGTTAATGGAAACATTTTAGATAGAAATGTTATAAGCAAATATGATGGAAAAACACGAAACCCAGGAGGTTATTAAGTCCAGTATGGAAGATAAGGTTCAAAGAAATTTTACTGATATTGTATCTAATGTAGTAGTAGATATAGAATATTAAAAAAGAGGGCCTTTGCTGCTTATAGTCCAGGGGGCCAGCACTCATCCAGTGCTAGCGTAAGCAATGTTGCGAAGGGCGGCAACATTGCTTACTACACGGGCTATCGCCCTATAAATCCAAAAAACCAAGGAGGCAAAAACATGAGTGAACTC
>CAYUEJ010000346.1:0-2110 GCA_964442565.1 uncultured Candidatus Epulonipiscium sp. | reverse complement strand
ATCCAGGAAGACTTTGTAGCCGGGGCAATTAGGGCGCAAAAAGCTGGGTTTGATGGAATTGAGCTCCACGGCGCTCATGGATATCTCTTTACACAGTTCTTTTCTGAAAAGGTAAATAAAAGGACTGATGAGTATAGCGGAAACTTTGATAACAGATTAAAGATTGTAAGGGATGTTTTTAAGGAGATTAGGGACAATGTTAATGAAGATTTCATTATAGGTATTAGAATGGGCTGTAATGAAAATGATTTAAATAATAGCATTAATATGGCAAAGGGCTTTGAGGATATGGGTATGGATTTCCTTCATATTTCTACAGGTTTTGATAATAGTAAAATCGATGTTGAACTGCCTGAGGATTTCCCTTGTAACTGGATAGTTTATGGCGCTACTAAGATAAAAGAAAATGTAAATATCCCTGTAATTGCTGTCAACTCCATTAAAACGCCTGAACAAGCTGGCTACCTAATAGATCATAATTTAGTAGATTTTGTTGCTATTGGTAGGGGACAATTATCAGATCATAATTTTGCAAATAATATAGAGAGTGATTCTATTGTTAACTGTCTAGGCTGTAGGCCATGTGGCTGGTTCAAAAAGTCCAATAACTGTCCGCGATAATCTCTTAGGCCCCCTTAATTATGTCTATTTTTGTCACATTAATTCCCCCAATTGAATATTATAAATAGCAAGTGTCAAACCTTAGTATAATTTGAAAGGGGGTACGGGCTATGTTTGGAGCAGGGTTAATATTGGGACTAGGGCTAGGTTGTAGCTCACGTTGTCAAGGCAGATGCTGCAGATGTAATAATCAGCATAACAGGCGTGGGGGATATGATGGGTGCAATAGCTGTAATACTGGTTGCAGATATGAGCGCGGCTATGAATACGATAGATATGAATATAGAAACCAGGGTTGTGGCTGTGGCTTTTGCAGAGGCAGGTACTAAATCACTTCATTGAATGTAGATACTATAGATGATATACTCTAATAGGTAAACAAAAACACTTTACAATATAAAAATGATTTCGAAAGGTAACAAGATGATAAAAATTGAGAACTTATCTTTTTCATTCCCCCAAAAGGATCTTTTTAACAAAATTTCATTCACACTAGAGAAGGGCCAACATTGCGCCTTCATTGGCATAAGTGGAAGTGGTAAAAGTACACTTACAGACTTAATTATGGAACCAGATAACTATATGTTTGAGGGGGAAGTGGGGATAGACCCTGATTGCAGGATTGGTTATGTAAGTCAATTCTATACTCTAGATCAAACAAATAAACTTACAGTATTTGAATATATAGGAGGGGAATGTATCAGACTACAAAATAAATTAGCAGCTATTTGTAGTGAACTGGAAACCGCTTCAGATACCCTACCCCTCCTAGAAAAATACCAAGACACCCTAGATGCCCTAGATTCTATTGGCGGGGATGATTTTGAAAGTGAAATTAACAAAAAACTAAATTTAGCAAACTTAATGAAGCAAAGGGATTTAGCCATCTGCGATTTAAGTGGTGGAGAGTTTAAGCTTATACAGATTATAAAAGAGATGCTAACTAATCCTGACCTATTAATCATGGACGAGCCTGATGTTTTTTTAGACTTTGATAATCTTAATGCCCTAAAAAATCTAATTAATGATCATAAGGGTACAATACTAGTTATTACTCATAGTAGGTTTCTTCTTAATCTCTGTTTTAATAAAATTATACACCTAGAAAACATGGAGCTTCAAGAGTTTGATGGGTCATATATAGACTATAACCTCTCACTACTCGAAAGTAAGATTGAACTCCAGGAGCTAGCCCAGGCTGATACTGATGAGATTGCCAGGCATGAGGTGGTCGTAGATAACTTTAGAACCATTGCAACCAATAACGCCGATGCATCTAGGGGCAAATCCCTAAAAGCTAGGGTTAGGTTACTTGAAAGATTAGAAGCGCGCAGAATTAAGGCACCTTTTGTTTATATTATGAAGCCAAATATATGTCTAATGACAGATAATGCGAGTGAAGAAATAACAGCCCTTAAGGTTAATAATTATAACCTAGCATTTGATGAAACCCTTTTAGAAAATGTTAAATTTGAGATTCAATCTACAG
>CAYUEJ010000345.1:0-2111 GCA_964442565.1 uncultured Candidatus Epulonipiscium sp. | reverse complement strand
ATGAGGTCTGCTATTTGAGCAACAAAAGTCATATAGGTTTGTTCATTTTTTAGGAGGTGTTCTTTTTGCTCTTTAGTAAAACAAATAAGACCAATTACACCAATAGGTGTGTGTTTTAAAGATATGGGAACAGAAATCTCAAGTACCTCTTTACAATATAATATAGCCGGGCACTCCTGGCAAATTTCTTCTTTGGTCGGTTCATATACAACCATGGATTGCCCTGTTTGGAGCACCTTTTTATATATATGAGATTCATTTTCCATACTATGATTCACTAACTTCTCAAGTGTCCCAGTCCCTGCAATACGAATTAGTTGATCATCCATAATTTCAACATCTATTTTTAATACTTGGGATAGCACCTGTGCATACTTAATAACTGTATTTTGTATATCCTTAAGCAATGACCCCATTACTTCACCCTGCCTTTTACTTTTATCTATGTTTCCTTTGTGTAGATGAGTCAACTCCCATCTCCTGCCTATATTTAGCCACTGTTCTTCTTGATATTTCAATCCCTAGTTCCTTAACTTTTTCACATATATATTGGTCTGAAAGTGGCTTTTTCTTGTCCTCCTCCTCAATCATAACACGTATTTTATCTTTGACTTCTTCCGCGGTAATATCTCCTGTACCCCCCTGAGCAAATAAATCCCTTAGCTTAATTATGGTATTTTCAATACATATATGCTTATCTTGAACTGCTCTACTGATTGTTGATTCATGAAATCCTACCATATGCGCAATATCCCCTAGAGTCATGGGTTTTGGGTAAGAACTATTTTTATTAAAATATTCCTTTTGATACTCTATAATTGCTTCTATTATTCTTTGAAGGGTAGCCCCCCTATTGCTAATATCCTTTATTAAAGATGTAGCTTTTGCAATATGGGCTTGCAAGTACTCCCTTGTCTCTATATCCACATCTTCTTTAAACATTTTAGCGTATGTAGGGTTTATAAAAACTTTAGGCAAGTGCCTTTCATTCAGGATAATCTCGTATCCGATATCCTTTTTTTCAATCCATGCATCAGGAGTAATATACGCTATATCTTCTCCTGTATAAAACCCCCTTGATGGTATTGGTTCTAAAGTTTTTATAAATCCTATGGTCTCATGAACTTTAGTAAGGGAAATCTTTAGCTCATCAGATATCTTATTGTACCTATTGGCTGCAATATCTTCTAAATGATTATCTATTAATGCTATTAAAGTGGATTGATCTTTTGGGTTTTTTTTATATATTTGTAGTGCTAAACACTCTTTTGTATTTTTTGTTCCAACACCCAATGGCTCTAAACCTTGTATAATCTCTATCCCCTTGTGGACATATTCTTCGGATATAGCCTTAGCCATTGCAATACTACTTATATCGTCCATAAAAAAGCCTTTGTCATCTAATCCTTCTATTAGATAAAGGCAAAGTCTTTGCATTTTCCTATCTTTGACTTCCTCTATAATTTGAATTCTTAAGTATTCCTTAAAGCTTTGCTTTTCTGCAATAAAAAGTAGAGGTGAGGCTTCTTCCTCCCTATTACTGGTAAAACCATATTGATTACTGTAACTTTGATAATCTTCCATTATATCTATAGCTATATTATCCTCCGCCTCTTGCTCAATATACTCTTTCAGCTGCTGCACAGGCATTTGTAATATCTTAAGTGATGCTGTCACCTGATTACTTATCATTAATTTTTGCTGTTGGTTAAGCTGTAAACCCATTTTCATTTTTATCACCACACCTAATTGGTATAATTAGCATCAAACCCCAGTATCAATGTGCTTGCTATAATGATGCATATAAAGATTAATGTTGATGTTTTAAATTTGATAATCCTTACACAGATATATTCTCCCATAAAAGTCATCACTATACCAGCAAATATTGCAGCAAGTACATCCACCGGCCAGTGTACTCCTAGATAAAGACGCTATACGGCGACTAAACCTATCATTAAAAAGGTTTTAAATAAATAACCATTATATATCCCATATAAATACCATAACAATAAAGATAATAAGACTTAGTATTGTACTTACAACAACTACGTTGTTGGCAAGTTCTTCATCTTCCCTTGTTCCATATTTCCCAACAAGCATTGGTAGTG
>CAYUEJ010000344.1:0-2115 GCA_964442565.1 uncultured Candidatus Epulonipiscium sp. | reverse complement strand
AAGAAGATTAATACTGAGCTTGGGGTTACCATGATTATGATTACCCATCAAATGGAGGTTATTAAGCAGGTTTGCAATAAGGTAGCTGTTATGGATGCTGGCTTTGTTATAGAGCAAGGTACTTTAACAGATATATTTGCAAATTCAAAACATCCTATAACTCGCCAGTTTGTAAGTAGTGTATCACATGACTTACCAGATATACTACTTAAGCAAAACACTAACGACTTGTTAATGCGTATTAGTTACCAGTCAGAAAGAGTTGGAAAGCCACTCCTTTCTAAGGCTATTAGAAAGTTTGATGTTGATGCTAATATATTATTAGGTGGTATTGATAATCTTGGAACAAGCATTGTTGGAAATTTAATTGTAGAGTTTTCTGGGGATAAGGATAAAATTAATGCTGCAATCAAGTATTTGGAAGAGAATAATGTAACGTGTGAAAGGGTTGAGCGAAATGAATGATTTTATGAGTTTAATGATGAAACTTTTGCCTAGTGCAACCCTTGAGACGCTTTATATGGTGTTTTTCTCAACACTAGTTGCAACCCTTATTGGTGGTCCTTTAGGCATTGTACTTATTATTACATCAAGAGGTGGTATACGAGAGAATCCTACCCTTAATCAGGTTTTATCAGCTGTAGTTAACATTGGGAGATCCTTCCCATTTGTAATATTAATTATATCTATTATACCTCTTACACAGTTTATTGCCGGTACAAGTCTTGGGACTACAGCAGCAATTGTACCACTTACCATAGCTGCAATTCCTTTTGTGGCAAGGGTTATAGAAGGCGCACTTATGGAAGTAGATAGGGGCATCATAGAAGCAGCACAGTCCATGGGGGCAACTAGCTGGCAGATTGTTTACAAAGTTCTTGTACCTGAGGCCATGCCTGGTATTGTAAATGGTATTACACTTACTATTATTAATCTTATAGGCTATAGTGCCATGGCAGGAATGGTAGGCGGCGGTGGACTTGGGAAGGTGGCCGACCAATATGGATATAAGGGGTATAACGGGCCTATAATGGTTGCAACGATTATACTCATCATTATATTAGTACAAGTTATTCAGTGGCTTGGCAATACAATTGCACAGGCTATTAATAAAAAGAATTCTTGATATATCCAATTCTTGCACTGGCAACTGTCGTTGCAAGGTGCCAGAATAAGATATATCAGATACGGTATCATCGTAAGTAAAGTAAAACTTTCTTATATAAAAAAAAATAAAGGGGATGAATAATATGAAAAAGATTTCAAAATTAACTCGGGTTTTAGCAGTATCGGCACTTGTGCTTGTGGGGGTCATTGGATGTGGTAAAGCTAGTAGCGAAAGCGGTACCATTAAGGTTTCAGTTACATCAGTGCCACACGCAGAAATTATGGAGCACATTAAGCCGGAACTTGAAGAAAAAGGCGTAAAGGTTGAAATTACTGTAGCTGATGATTATAACATTCATAATAGGTCTTTATCTGAAAAAGAAATCGATGCTAACTTCTTTCAGCACTTCCCATTTTTAGAAGAACAAATTGCTGACTTTAAATATGAAATACAAGAGTTTGGTAAAATACACATTGAACCACTTGGAGTTTACTCTAACAAATTTACTTCTTTAGATGATATTCCAGAAGGCGCAACAATTTCTGTTCCAAATGATCCATCAAACGAATCTCGCGCACTTGCACTTCTACACCGTAATGGATTAATCAAACTTGCAGATGTTGATAACTTAAAATCAAGTGTTCTTGATATTGTGGAAAACCCAAAAAATCTTAAGTTCCACGAGGTTGATGCCGCAATGCTTGCTAGAACTTTAGATGATGTAGATGCATCTGTTATTAATACTAACTTTGCTCTTGCTGCGAAGCTTGATCCTTCAGATGATGCTCTTACTATTGAAGATGCTGATTCACCATATGTTAACATTCTTACAATCCGTAAGGGTGATGAAAACCGTGAGGAGCTAAAAATCCTTAAGGAAGTGCTAACAAGCGATTCTGTAAGGGATTTCATCAATGAAAAGTATAAGGGGGCTATCGTGCCTGTGTTTTAGGTAGGTCCATAAAAAGGTCAGGGGTAATCAACCGTTTATGTGTAAGAATTTCTAG
>CAYUEJ010000343.1:0-2123 GCA_964442565.1 uncultured Candidatus Epulonipiscium sp. | reverse complement strand
AAGTATCAGAAGGAACAAACCATACTATATTCTTAACTGCAAATAAAACAGCATGAACTTCTTTGTTATTAATAGCAAAAATTAATCCTGTAATTACCATGCTAAATAAAATAATAACTCCACCCATAGTGGGAGTACCCGCTTTTTGCAGATGAGTATCTGGCCCATCATCACGTACGTATTGCCCTAGTTTCAGCTTTTGCAAATAAGGTATTATTATAGGGCTAATAACTATATTTAATAAAAATGCAGTTAAAACCGCATATACTGCTTTATGATTCATTGAATTTCACCTTTCCTATTTCATCTACTGTTTTTTCAAGACCCATTCCCCTTGATGCTTTTACAAGTACTAAATCCCCTGGGTTTATCAAGTTTTTAAGGTTAGCTATTAACTCATCCTGGGTTTTAAAATGGGCTGTTTTCTCACTACTAAAGCCATGCTCTATGGCTCCTAATTGTATATTACTGGATATGTTTCCGATAGTTATTAGGAAATCAATTTCATCTTTATCTCCAATAAATTCCCCAATATCCTTATGCAAAAAGCTAGCATAATCCCCGAGTTCAAACATATCACCTAGTATTGCAATACGCCTTTTAACTTTTGGTATAGTCTGTAGCACGCTAAGTGCAGCCTTCATAGAGTCTGGACTTGCATTGTAAACATCATTTATTATGTAAACATCATTTGGTGCAAGTTGTAGGTCCATTCTCATGCCACTTGGCTGATAAAGTTTAAAACCATCTTCAATTTCTTTATCTGATAATTTTAGATATTGGGCAGCTGCAATAGAGGCTAAAGCATTATCTATCATATGCTCACCCAGTCCTGGTATCTCCAGCTTCTTTGCCCATTTAGGCGTATTGAAGGTTGCAAGTGTCCCCCTAGTCCCAGCTGGCTCAATATCCTGGGCAAAAAAGGTGTGTTTAGCATCCCTGCCGTAGCTTATGATTTCTTGAGCTGTCTTTATGTTTTGGAGCATAGAATCCGCTCCGTTAACAATTAAAATCCCTTCTGGTGCCATTCCATCTAAAATTTCGCATTTTGCCTTTAGTATGCCTTCCCTACTTCCTAGATTTTCAATATGTGATACTCCTATATTTGTAATTATGGCCATGTCTGGTTTAGCTATCATGCTTAAATTATGGATTTCCCCAAAGTTATTCATTCCCATCTCTACTACTAATATATCGTGGGACTTATTTAGGCCAAAAATGGTAAGGGGCAATCCTATTTCATTGTTAAAATTCCCCCTGGTTCTATGCACCTTATATCTAGAGGATAATACGGCGGCTACCAGATCTTTTGTGCTTGTTTTACCAACACTCCCTGTTACAGCTACAACCAGAATCTCAAATCTGCGTCTATAGTATGCTGCAAGGTCCATTAGTGCTTTTTTGGTATCTTTTACATAAACCAAAATACCTTCACTACTGGGGGTCGACTTATTTTCTGTAAGTGCTATATCTGCACCCTTGTTAAAGGCATCTTCAATAAAGCTGTGCCCATCAAATTTATCACCCTTAATAGGAATATATAAGGAATCTTTCTCTATATTTCTGCTATCTATTGAAATAGATGTAACGCTTATATTTGGTACAGCACTATTTAAGCATTGACCATCTACAGCTAATATAATCTGTTCTAGGGTTAATGGTTCCATTACTCTACCTCCTGCAGATACTTTTTAGCTACTTCGACATCATCAAAATGTATAATCCTATCTTTTAGTATTTGGTAGTCTTCATGGCCCTTACCTGCAATAACAATAACATCGCCCTTTTTAGCAATTTGTATAGCTTTTTTGATTGCCATCTCACGCTCTACTATCATTTCATATTCTTTCCCAGTCTTTTTTATACCTACTTCAATATCTTTAAGTATTCCATCTGGATCTTCACTTCTTGGATTATCTGATGTAACTATTGTATAATCTGAGTACATGCCCGCAATATCTCCCATGATAGGTCTTTTTGTTTTATCACGGTCTCCACCACAACCAAATACAGTTATTATCTTAGATTCCACAAATTCTTCTACGGCTTTTAGCACATTTTCAAGCCCATCTGGTGTATGAGCATAGTCTACGATAACACTAAAACCTTTCTCTGATGGAATG
>CAYUEJ010000342.1:0-2144 GCA_964442565.1 uncultured Candidatus Epulonipiscium sp. | reverse complement strand
CTTTTTAACTTCAAGCTGATTGTTGCCTTTTATTTTATATATCTTGTTTTTTTATACTTATTGCTAGGCTTTTCATGTGATTCAGGATTTATATATGGGTACTTTCACTATTATCTAGTTTAAATCCCCAATAATCCTAGTTAAGAGTGATGGTTTAAATTGTGGCTATGCTAGGTCCATCAAAAAAGTCGTAACTCCCGTTACGACTTTCTCAAACTTTATGCCTTAATAATCTCATGGACTGAATCTTCATTTTTTGTATATTTAAATTGTGGTGTTAATGATTCTATAAACGCCTTTACCCATCTATCCCTTAAAGTGTAGAATATAGTAACATCCCCATCTACATTATCCCAGTAGTCTTTATGAAGGCAAGCTGTTGTTCTCCAGCTATATTTAGACTCATCAGAAGAAATCACTTCATTAACCCTATCACAAGGCATACCTTCTAAGATAAATTCATTAAGAGCATTAAATGCATCCTCTGGTATATTTATCTCCTGCTGGTATTCTTTAGCAGCATCCTTACCTTGTTTTTCAAATAAACCTACTATGTCTGCTTTTAATTCTGACTTAGACTCTAAAATGCTTGTTACAATGTATGCTTGCCTAAGTTCTGCGCTTTGGATCCTAGCTTGTAGCCACCCATGAATGTTCCCCGTATCTATAACATCTTCTAGTGGTTTGTTTTCTGTGGGCTTACCAAACTTACTAACTGCCTCTGCCACCCACTCATCCACTGGAAGGTCCTTAGTTTTAGCCCAGTCCACAATATCATCTTCCATTCTTTCCGCCCATACAATTTTGTTGTATAGCCAATAATGAATTTTACCTAAAAATAAACTCATAGTATACCTCCATTTTGTACTTATTATTATCTCTATTTCTAATTATATAAGACTCTCATCCCCCTTGCATTGATTTAAATCACATTTAGTATTAACTTATCCCTTGAAGTTATATATGGGCACTATATGCTCTAGCACTTCTAGTGTCCCCTCCGTATTAGCCACTATCTCCTCCATTGGTTTGTAGGCATGTGGACATTCATCGAGTGTATTTTTATTAACTGATGTAGTGTAGATTCCGTGCATAGTTTTTTTAAACTCTGATAGGGTAAGGGATTCTTTGGCTTCGCTTCGGCTCATCAGCCTACCCGCACCGTGGGGAGCTGAGTAGTTCCAGTCTGGGTTGCCTTTTCCTTTACAAATAAGACTGCCATCGCGCATATTGATGGGGACTAGGAAGATTTCGTCTTTTTTAGATGATACTGCACCTTTTCTTAAAATCATATCTTCTGTATTGATGTAGTTATGAATTGTTGTAAAGCTCCCATCAACTTTAAGACCCATTCCTTTAACTATTTCATGGATTATCGCTTTCCTATTAACTGTAGCGTACTCCTGGATAATTTTCATATCGTGGATATAATCATCAAAAAGTGAACCTTCAAGATAGGCTAAAGTTTTAGGTATATCCTCAGCTACATTTTTGATAGCTTCATTTTGATAAAATCTTGCAACCTCGTTGCCTATATTCCTGCTTCCTGAGTGAACAACTAGGTATATTTTACCCTTGCTGTCCTTATTGGCCTCGATAAAATGGTTCCCCCCGCCTAGGGTACCTATACTTAGTTTTGCCCTGTTTAAATTAACTTTCTTCTTGCATCTTAAATCGTCTAAATTGATTTGGTCAGTGTAGTGGTGCTCTGTTTTTCTAATGTTAAAACCACTTGGTATTTTTGTATAAATTAGCTTATCTAGTTTTTCAAGTTCAATACGAGTGTTTTTAAGTTTAACAACTTCAACACCGCAGCCTATATCTACACCTACAAGGTTAGGTACTACCTTATCTTTTATTGTCATCGTAGTTCCTATAGTGCAGCCAACTCCTATATGAACATCGGGCATAATCCTAATCTTGCTATTTTGGGTAAACTCTTGATCACATAAGGTCCTAATCTGCTCTATGGTGTCATCTTCTACATTTTTTGTATACACTACTGCAATGTTGTGTTTACCTTGGACTTCTATTATATTGCTCTTCATAGCTACCTCCATGTTTTTATATCTATTATACCACCTATTACTATTTATATTTCATATATGAATAGTAATAAGAGGATATACGCATACATATGTATA
>CAYUEJ010000341.1:1421-2146 GCA_964442565.1 uncultured Candidatus Epulonipiscium sp. | reverse complement strand
TAGGTATTGTTGTTTCAACCGCTTCAGGGGCAGGAGCTGCTAAGGTTACTAAGGCATTAAAACAGCAAATGTTTTGGATTGGCATACCTAAAGTCTTTGAATACAATAAGAAGGTTAATTCTGCAAGCTGGGCAGCAGTCCCAGAAAAAATAAAAAAATCTATTGAAAAGGAAACTTGTAAACTAGCCATAAAAGTAGAATCTAAGGTGAGGAAGGCAAAACCAGATTTTAGGCTAAGAACAATGTTTTTTATTATGAAAATGATGCAAAGGTCAAATGACTGGAATATGGTTGATAGGAACTATTGGGTAGAAAACGGTTGGCTGGATAAGGGAAGACCCTGGTAGCCAAAAGCTGATTAATACTGATAATAATAAACCTGGCATATAATTTCTGGAGCATTTACAAGCAAAGTTGTAAATCCTAGAAAGAATATGCCAGATGTTTTTTAGAAATGACGTACAATATCCTCTAGTGTATCTCTTGTGCGAATAACCTTATCGCTGCCATCGCTACAAATTAAAACTTCCGCTGGCCTTAACCTATGATTATAATTAGAAGCCATAGAAAATGCATAAGCACCTGCGTCCATAACCCCTAGTATATCTCCTTCGGATATAAGTGGAAGGGCTCTATCCTTAGCAAGAATATCCCCACTCTCACAAATATTACCCACAACTGTAACCTCTTCTGTTTTTAGATTATCAGTAGCATTCCTAGAATAA
>CAYUEJ010000341.1:0-1411 GCA_964442565.1 uncultured Candidatus Epulonipiscium sp. | reverse complement strand
TGGTGGGAGCCATATAAAACAGGGCGCTGAAGAACATTAAAGCCTAAATCAGTCCCTACATATTTGCGGCCATAGCTATCTTTTATAGTATTAACTTTTCCAAGAAGAACACCGCACTCAGCTACAACATAACGTCCAGGTTCAATTTGGATATTGATTTCCTTACCATAATCTTTCACAAACTCATCTATAACCTTGTCTAAATCTTTGCCAAGCTGCTTAAGGTCAAGTCTTTCTTCACCTTCTTGTTTGCGGTAAGGGATTCCAAAGCCACCACCCAGATCTACAAATTCAAGGTCATCGAATTCTTTTGCAATGCTTAGGATGGATTTAATTCCTTCTATATAAGGTGTGCCCTCCATAAATAGGGATCCTATATGCTGGTTAATTCCAACAAGGGTAAGGTCATACTCCTCAAGGGTACGCTTTACCGTATCAATATCGGAAATATTAACGCCAAACTTGGTGTTTTCACCACCGGTAACTACCTTATCGCAGTGGCCTGCACCAACACCAGGATTAAAACGTATAGCAACCTTGCTGCCAGGGTTTAACTTACCATATCTTTCAAGTTGTGAGATAGAATCCATGCTGGTCAAAATGTTATGGTCAATAGCATATTGAAGCTCACTATCATCAACATTATTAGGAATAAAGAATAACTCATCACTTGTAAATCCAGCCTTTAAGGCAACATAAAGCTCCCCAGGTGACATAACATCAGCATGAAGCCCTTCTTCCCTTATAATACGCAGTAAATGCAAGTTTGAATTGGCCTTTATTGAATAGTGTGGTGTGAAATTCTCATAAGTCACAAGATTTTTCAGCTCTCGACACCTTTCTCTTAAAATATCTTCATTATAAACATATAGGGGGCTGCCATGGGTTTCAACCAGCTTAGCAGGTGTATATTTTCCGAAGAAATTGTGTGTATCTGTAAATTTTACGTTGTTATCTAGCATAAAATGTGGCCTCCTTTTTAAATTTACTATATCATATAAAGGCGATATGTCAAGACAAAATCTGGGGGTGGTCGCAAGCTACTTCCCTTCCTTATATTGCACACAAGATAGTATTAAGGTATCATAATACACATAGATAGCAATCAGGAGCCAGGGCAACCGGGCATCTTAGTAGCCAAGGGATAAAGGAATGGGGATGGGCTAAGCAACTTTTGACGACGCAGGAAGTTGTGCTTCGTGCCTACCCCCATTACCCGAATAGCGGCCCTAAGATAGCCTACCACCCATGCTTTGATTGCGAGAAGAGGTGAAACCCATGGATTTATTTGATTATATGCATACACAAAACAGAAAAAAAGAGTCCCCCCTAGCCGCCAGAATTAGGCCCCTGACCCTCGAGGATTTTGTAGGGCAAAAACATATTATAGCCAAAGATAAATTACTATATA
>CAYUEJ010000340.1:0-2151 GCA_964442565.1 uncultured Candidatus Epulonipiscium sp. | reverse complement strand
GTGATCTTGGTATCACTGATACAGGCCTTGACCGCTTAATAGCTGCAAGTTACAAGCTACTTGGCCTCATTAGCTATTTAACAGCTGGACCTATGGAAGTGCGTGCATGGACAATCGAACGTGGTACTAGAGCACCTGGGGCTGCTGGTAAGATCCACTCAGATTTTGAAAGAGGATTTATTAGAGCAGAAATTGTAGGCTTCGATGATCTTGTAGAATCTAAAACTTATGCTTTAGCCAAAGAAAAAGGCTTAGTTAGAGTTGAAGGTAAAGAATATGTTGTTCAAGACGGAGATGTTATACTTTTTAGATTTAACGTATAAATGAGTGGCCTTGGCCCCCTTTTCAACACACACAACCTATCGGTGGCAAAAGTGTTGAAAAAGAGGCCAAGGCCACTTGATATATGGTCGTATTTTATTCCTGGCCCATTTCGTGGTATGAATTATTAACTTTATCTTTGATATACTCTTCAGCTTCTTTAGTCTCTTCTGTAGATGCTGGTGTTTTTGATGTTTTATTCTTGAATTCTTCGGTTACCTTGGATATTAGTCCTGGGACCATGTCTATTAATTTGCTGATGCTATCTTGCTTTTTAATATTAATTAACTGGGTTGTACCACCTTGTATAACAAGCATAGCTGTTGGTGTTATCTTAGCTCCTAAACCACCACCACCAGTGTCACTAATACCTTTTGTAGGTTTATCTGCATTCTTGTTTGGCATATTAGAGGTAGCTGCTACACCTGCTCCTACGCCAAAACTTACATCTACTAAAGGTACCAAAATAGTATTATCAATATGAATTGGCTCCCCTACTACCGTTTTTGTTGTAAGAAATCCCTCTAATTCTTGTAATAATATCTCCAGGTTGCATTGTAATTTTTCTGCCATCTTATTTCCCCTTCCTTTTTCCCTTTGTAAATTTCATCAATTCTTTTACTGATTTTATGCGTATATATTTTATAAAATCATAGACAAACTTTCTTACACTAATCTTTCCACTAGCTTCTATTTTAACATAAAAACACTCTTTTTCATAATTCCCTGCAATATTTGCAAAAGAATAATATAAGGGATATAGAGCTGATATAATTGCTAATAGCTGCCCTGTATCAGCTGGGTCATCCTTACCTATTTCAACTTCTGCATATATTGATGATGGTCTTATGTTTTTGAGTATACTTCTTACCAGTTCCAGAGTATCTACTACTAGTTCCTTTTTGTAAGCAAAAGAGTTTATTTGTGATATCATTGATTTTGTATTATTGGTTTTATCCTTATTAACTTTAGTTTCTTGTGCCTTAGATATCTCTTCTATTTCTTCTACTTTTTTTACTTCTTGTATTTTTTCTATGTCTGTATCATCCGCTTTTTTTGCAAATTTACTTAATAATTTCTGGAGTTTATGGCGATTTATTTTTCTACCAAATAGTTTAAATATATTTGTTATTTCATTATCACTATCATATATTATATCCAAACTTACAATAGAATATAGCCATTTAAAATTTGTAGATGCATATATATCTTCTGATTTATCAATATATATACTATATTTAACAGGCACAGTCATTATTATAATCACTAGAAATAATAGCAATAGTAATAAAAGCAAAATTGCTATCCCTAAAAACTTTAACACTGCTATAATTAAATATAATACCTTCATTTTATATTTTCCCCTACTAACTATTTGTTTATGTTAAAATACTCTTTCATATGTTCAACACTAGGATTTGGCACATATACTTCATCAAAAATACGTGCTAATAGCTCCAATGCACTTTGTTTTGTTGTTGCTATACCGATAAGTACACTTTGATTATAGTTTCCTTTAATTTTGCTACTTTTAATTATTTCTAAAAAACTATTTTCCCTATATATTATACAATAGATATTATCTATCTTTTTGCATCTGCGTAGCTTCCAAATTTTCCACTTATGATTGCTTACATCCTTATCAATATATACTTTTTTAGAAATCCTCATCATTGTCACACTTTCATTATATTATATTAATAAAGGCAAGGTCAACACTATATGGTGCCTCCCTTGCCTTTGTTAGTCATTATTATAAATGAGCAAATCTGTACGCCGAGTTCTGTATTCGACAGTCATCTATCTTGGCATATAGTTGCCTATTATGCT
>CAYUEJ010000339.1:0-2174 GCA_964442565.1 uncultured Candidatus Epulonipiscium sp. | reverse complement strand
TACATACCAACCATAAAGGGGCATCTAGGGTAGCACATAGGTCCCTTATCTGGTACTTATAAGCGCTAGTTGCGTGTACCAGATAAGGGACCCAGGCACATTATTTAATCGTTATGGCGATAGTCATCATCGTATACGCGTCCATATAAGGATAGACAGTATATGCCACAAATTCCGACTATGGCATAGATGATTCGGCTAAACCATCCGGTCATACCACCAAAAAGTGATGCCACAAGGTCAAATTGGAAAAATCCAATAAGTCCCCAGTTTAGGGCGCCGATAATAACTAAAGTCAATGCAAAATAATCAAAAGTCCTAGTTCTCATTTCAATAACTCCCTTCTTAAGAAAGATGAAATTCTCTTTCTATGTTTATTATTTCACCCGACAAATTTTTTATCCATTAGTTTTATATTAAATTGCAAAACATATAATTTTATCATAGATTTATAAACCTTAAATATAATATAGATAAGAGGAAAAGGGGGAAATTATGGAGAAAGATAAATATGAATTTGATAAGGAAGCTATGTTATATACATATAAAGCCTTAAAAGGGGATATATTAAACTTAGCTAAAAACTACAACTTTCTAGATATATGTACCATTGGTCAAAGTGTAGAAAATAGAAATATTTACATATTAAAATTTGGCAAGGGTCCACGCAAGGTTTTCATATGTGGGGGAACACATGCCTGCGAGTGGATTACAGTGCCAGTGTTGGTTAAATGGGTTAAGGAGATTTGTGAGTTGTATAATTCTAGAAGTTTTGCATATAGTAGGAGTATAGAAGAATTATTTGAAAGAGCTACTATTCATATTCTGCCCATGCTAAACCCGGATGGAATAGAGCTTCAGCTAAAAGGTGCTTGTCCTAACAAGACAAATTATCAATCCCTAATAAAATGGAATAATGGAAGGGTTGATTTTTCAAAATGGAAGGCAAATATTAGGGGAGTAGATTTAAACCGAAATTTTAATGCTAAGTGGGAAATATGTAAAAAAACAGAGAAAGAAGAAGGTATAAGGGGGCCATGGTTAGAGTTGTATAGTGGGGAGTATCCGGAATCTGAACCTGAAACCAAGGCAATTGCCGATTATACAAGGCAGGGGGATTTTGATATTGTGCTTTCATATCATAGTCAAGGGGAAGAGATATACTGGAGTTACGATGGCATTGAGGTTAGTGGGGCAAGGGAGATAGGTGATAAGTTTGCAAGAGCAAGCGGCTACCTTTTAGGTGTACCAGATCCACTTGCCTCATATGGTGGTTATAAAGACTGGTTTATTAAAGAGTTTAAAAAACCAGGCTATACAATTGAGTGTGGCCTTGGTGAAAATCCCCTTCCTATTAGCCAATTTAATCAAATATATAAAGAGAATTTTGAGCTATTATTAATAGCTGCATGGGGATTAGAGTAAAGGAGGTATCCTTTGATAAGCAGAAGAAAGAGGAGGTATAACTATAGGGGGAGCATCTTCAAGGCCCAGCCTAAGAGGTATAGATATAATGCCCCTATAAACTTTAAGCTAATTAGGCTATTGATGATTATTTTAGCAGTATTAATCATTTTCATGAAGATTAGGAGCAAAAATAAAGATGATACATATACCCAGGCACAAGAGAAAATAGTAGCCTTTGAAGTTGCACCGGAGGTAAGCATGGGCATATTTGAAGAGGGGAAAAATAACAAGAAAAACATAGCAAGCTTATTTGCCACACATATTTTAGGGGAGGAAAAAAGACTATTTTCATCAAAAAAGACCAAGGCTGCATTTAAAGATGCAGTAAATTGTTATAAGCAGTTTATACTTGATGTTGAGGGTTTTCCTGTACCCATAGATTATGAATATACATTCGAAGATAGCTGGAATGCCGAGCGGACATATGGCGGAACTAGAAAACACCACGGGACAGATATAATGGATCTGCAAAATGAAAGAGGACAAATTCCTATTGTTAGTATGAGCCAGGGAGTTATTGAAAATATAGGATGGAACGACAAGGGGGGCTACAGGATTGGTGTTAGAACACCAAATGGTGCCTACATATATTATGCCCATCTTGATAAATACTCCCCTAAGATAAAAAAAGGAACCAAGCTTCAAACAGGTGATCTGCTAGGGTATATGGGTGATAGTGGCTACGGGGAAGAAGGTACAGTAGGCCA